>CBDTVJ010000302.1:0-5528 GCA_965363655.1 uncultured Halieaceae bacterium
CTGTAGCGGTAAGCTAAACAGGTTCGCCGCGTATAGCGCCGAGACACCTTAGGCCGATGCGCTTACTCTTCGCCATTCCCGCAGAACTGGACAGGAGTGATCGCAAGCTGCTGGTTTTGCTGGGTACTGCTTTTTTCATCGGCCAGTACGATATGACCCTGCTCACCCTGGCCCTGCCGGATGTGCAGGCCAGTTTTTCTATCGCAGAGGAAGACCTGGGTAAGCTGATTGCCGTTGCGCGCCTTGGTGCCATTCCTGCAATCCTGTTGGCGCTGGTAGCGGATCGTATCGGGCGCCGTCGCTTGCTGGTGCTGACGCTGCTTGGCTTATCCTTCTTTTCCCTGGCCACGGCTTTTTCCGGCTCAGCCACCCAGTTCATGGTTTTTCAATCCAGCGCCAGGCTTTTTGTCACGCTGGAGGAAATCCTGGCGGTGATTTTTGCGCTGGAGATGTTGCCCGCTCGACACCGTGGCTGGGGAGTGGGTTTTCTCGCTGCTATGGGGGGGCTTGGGTCGGGGCTCGCCTCGGTATTGTATGGCGCAGTGGAAACTATGCCCGGCGGCTGGCGCGCGCTCTATATTCTCTGTGGTTTCGCCATTCTCCCCGTGGCCTGGTTGCGCCGGGGCTTGCCCGAATCAGCGATGTTCGCGCAGCAGGCGGATGGCTTGCAGCGGACTTTCTGGGCTCCCTTGCGAGAGATTTTCAGCGAACATCGAAAGGCGGTAGGGTGCCTGGCGCTTATCGCGGCCTCTTTCTGGTTCCAGATAGGCGCGACCCTGAACTTTATGTCCAAATACCTGCAGACCACCCAGGGCTATTCGCCGGGACAGGTTAGCCTGCTGTTTGTAGTCGCTGGCGGCGTGGCGATTTTCGGCAATATTATCGCCGGAAGAGTGTCTGATGCCGTAGGCCGCAGGCCGACCCTGGCAGTGGGTATATTGGTCAATTGCGTGGCGCTTATCGCCTTCTACAACAGTTCCGGCATGCTGTTGCCGCTGGCGTGGATCGCCGCGCTGTTCAGCTATTTTGTGGTTGAAGTGATTGTCAATATTATCAGCGGTGAATTGTTTCCCACCTCCTGTCGTTCCACTGCCGCCAGCATGCGCACGATATTTTCCGTACTGGCCGGAGCCGTTGGCCTGGCGGTGGAAGGCAGCCTGTATACCTTAACGGGCAGTCATTCGGCCTCACTGTCGCTGATGGCCCTCAGCTCCCTGTTAGGCCTGCCGGCTGTACTCCTGTGGTTGCGGGAAACGGCCAACACCCGGTTAACTTAAGCTGTGTCGCACTGCGTGCTACCATGCGGCGGCAGCCTCGCAGGAGATTACCATCATCAATAAAGCCATGCAGCCAGCCATTGATTACCAGATACTTGATGCTGCGGTGATCGAAAACCCGTACCCGTTTTATGATGCACTGCTGGCGCAGGCGCCGGTTTACCAGGTACCGGGAACGGAGGTTTTCCTCGTGTCTTCCTGGCAGCTGATTCACCAGGTGCTGAAAAACCAGCAAGACTATTCCGCCAACCTTACCGGTATTCTGGTGACCGGCGCCAACGGCCAGCCCGAATTATTTGACCTGACCCAGTTCGGCGGCACAGTGGATGCTATTGCCAATGCTGACGAGCCGTTTCATGCCGTGCACCGTAAACTGGTATTACCGCAGCTTAATGCGCGCAAGGTCGCTGGCCTGGAAGACGAGGTGCGAGACTGGGCGCAACGGGGCGTACAGAACTTGCTGGCCGCCGGCAAAGGTGATTGCGTCGGTGAGTTGGCCAATGCTATTCCCGTGATGGTGATGGCGCGCCTGGCCGGTCTGCCGGTTACTGATGTAGACCAATTGCTGGACTGGGCATTCAGTGGCGGGGATATTCTTTCTGGCACTGCGACCCTGGAGCGGATGGCAGAACTGGGTGTGGCCACCGGTGAGATGGGCGACTACCTGCAGCGTCACTTTACTGAGGCCTGCAATGCACAGGGAGAAGAGTCACCGCAGGATGTGATGGGTGAGTTGGCGCTGGGTGTTCGCCAGGGGCTGATTTCTGAGCGCGACGCCATCGCAATCCTGGTGGTGCTGGTAGGCGCCGCCGGAGAATCCACCTCCAGCCTGGTGGGTAGTGCGATCCGTCTATTGGCGCAGGACGAGGGGCTGCAACAAAGACTGCGAGAGACGCCTGCACTCATTGATAGCTATGTTGAAGAGGTGGTGCGCCTGGAATCCCCGTTCAAGGGGCATTATCGGGCGGTGCTTAATGAAACCCAACTCGGTGGCGTCTCTATAGGGAAAAATGCACGGGTATTCCTGTTATGGGCCGCTGCGAATCGTGATCCGCAGGTGTTTGATTATCCGGCGCAGCTCGATGTACAGCGAGTTAATATCAATGAGCACCTGGGCTTTGGTCACGGCATTCATTTTTGTATAGGCGCGCGGGTGGCGAGGATGGAAGCCAGGATTATTCTGGAAGAATTACTGCAGCGTACCAGCAACTTCACTCTGGATGCAGACCATGAGGTGCAGCATGTCCCCAGTATTTTTGTGCGGCGCCTGGCGCAGTTACACCTGTGTTTGAGCGCCTGACGTCCAAGCGCCTCACGTCCGGCCCCTCACGTCCAGGCCCCTGCAAATATTTTTCCGCAGCGTGTCATATAAACCCCCGAGTAAGACTACCAAATAGAAAGTAACCTGAAGGAATGAACTATGCAGCCGACTACACGATTGCGGCTTCGGCCACTGTTTTTGCTGGCGTCCACCCTGGCACTCTTCGCCTGCGGCGGGGGTGGCGGGGGTGGTTCATCCTCAAATTCCGATGAAGCTCCCCCGGTTCCGCCACCTGAACCGGTAGCGCTTACCGCGGCAGAAGCAACCCGCTTCCTCAGCCAGGCCACCTTCGGGCCCAACCCTGCGGGCATTGATGAGTTGGTCGCGATGGGGCTGGAACCATGGTTACTGGATGAGTTCCAGAAACCTGCTTCACTGCACCTCGAGGAGGTGTTATCGAGCTTTCCCGCAGATGGCATATTTTTTGATGAAAAGGGCATACCCTTGCCCGGGCTGGTGTTCCTCCCTTCGGACTCTTTCTGGGAAACCGCCATCGAAGGGGATGACCAGTTGCGCCAGCGTATGGCCTACGCGCTGTCACAGCTAATGGTGGTATCCGCCGACAGTAACCTGGGTCGCGTACCCCAGACCCTCGCCCATTACATGGATATACTCACCGAGGGCGCCTTTGGTAATTATCGGGACCTGTTGCAAAACGTTACCTATTCACCGGCCATGGGCATCTATCTCACCTACCTGAGAAATGAGAAGGCCAACGCTGTCCTTGGCCGTGTGCCGGACGAAAACTATGCCCGCGAACTGCTGCAACTGTTCACCATCGGGCTGGTTGAACTCAAGCCGGATGGTACGCCGGTAAAGAATCCGGACGGCAGCCAGGTGGAACTGTTCGATAATGGCGATATCACCGAATTGGCCAAGGTATTCACTGGCCTCAGCTTTGATGCCGGGAGTTTTCGCACAGCCTTGCGCTTGCTGCCGCTGCCGGCCTATTACACGCCGTTGATTATGTTTGACAATTTTCACTCCGAGGAAGCCAAGCGCTTTCTCAACGTCAGTATTCCCGCCAACACCCCCGGTGACCAGAGTATCGATATGGCCCTGGATGGCATCTTCGCCCATCCCAATATGGGGCCCTTTGTCGGTCGCCAACTGATACAGCGCTTCGTGACCAGTGCGCCCAGCCTCGATTATGTGCAGCGCGTGGCCGCTGCCTTCGACAGTGGTGACTACCAGCTGCCCTCGGGTGCCTCGGTGGGCACTGGTCAGCGGGGCGACCTGAAAGCCGTGATCACCGCCATACTAATGGATGATGAGGCTCGTTCGTCCACTTCTTTGGACAATCCCCGGTTTGGCAAGCTGCGCGAACCGGTGTTGCGTTTTACCCACTGGGCACGGGCTTTCAAGGTCAACAGTGCAGATGCCAGCAATGAACTGGCCCTGCGCAATACCAATCGACCGGAGCTGCTGGGGCAACAGGCCTATCGTTCATCCTCGGTATTCAATTTCTATCGCCCCGGGTATATCGCGCCCGGGACAGAGACCGGCGCGGCGGGTCTTACTGCTCCCGAGTTACAAATTGCCAACGCCAGTAGCGTGGTCGGTTACCCCAACTTCATGACCACCTATGCCTTTGGCCTGTCGCCGAAAATAGACCGCAGTCAGCCCGCCACCTACGTCGCGGATTACTCGCAGCAAATTGCACTGGCGGCTGATCCACAGGCGCTGCTGGACAATCTCGATCAGTTTTTGACCCATGGCACACTGCAGGCGGAAACCCGCAGCCGCATCACAGAGTTGCTCGATGCCCTGGGCTCAGAAACTGAGGAAGACCTGCTACTGCGGGTGCGGGTTGCCAGTGTATTGGTGATGACGTCTCCCGAATACATCGTGCTCCGCTGAGCGGAAACCACACAGGATATTGATCATGCAAAATCGAAGAAAATTCCTCAAATCCTCAATGGCGCTACCCATGATGATGTCGGGCGGTTCAATGTTGGGCACGTTTGCCGGGTTTAACGCACAGGCAGCGGATACGGCCGACTACCGGGCACTGGTGTGTGTCTTCCTGTTTGGCGGTATGGACTGCCATGACACCGTGTTGCCCTATGACGCCGCCTCCTACAACGATTACGCCGCTGTGCGCGCCTCGCTGTTGGCATCCTACGCCTTGCAGCCAGGCGGCTCGACACGCACACGGCAGTCTCTGTTGCCGCTGGAGCCATCCTCTGCCAGGTTTGGCTCACGGCAGTTTGCCCTGCCGCCACAGATGAGCGGCATGCACCAGTTATTCGAGCAGGGCAGGGCGGCTATTGTCGGCAACGTAGGCCCTCTGAGCGAACCGACCAACCGGGCCAGTTTTACCGCTAACTCTGCGAAACTGCCCGCGCGACTGTTCTCTCACAACGACCAGCAATCTACCTGGATGTCTTTCGCGCCGGAGGGCTCACAACTCGGTTGGGGCGGGCGTTTTGGGGATGCCGCGGTGCAGGGCAACGCCGAGGGGATATTCTCACAAATATCGCTGGCGGGGAATTCAGTATTCCTGACCGGCGACCTGGTGTCGCCCTTCCAGATCAGTGCCGATGGTGTGCCCTCTATTCGTATGATCGATGTGGCGGGACAGCAACTGGGCCCGGTATTGAGGGATCACTTCGCCTCTGTTGGCTCCAATCGCAGCAACCTGTTCGAGCGCGACTTTATCAATCTCAGCCGGGTATCACTGGATGCCAATGACACGCTCGATGCGGCCCTGCAGTCCGGCTCCACCATAAGCACGGCCTTTCCCGCCAGCGGGCTGGGCTCGCAGTTGCGGGCGGTGGCGCAAACCATGGCAGTGCGTGACACGCTCGGTGCCAAACGGCAGGTGTTTTTTGTCGCCCTGGGAGGGTTTGATACCCACTCAACGCAGGCTGCCGACCTGCCTGTGTTACAGCAGGATATCAGTGACTCCATCGCCGCTTTTTACACTG
>CBDTVJ010000303.1:0-5522 GCA_965363655.1 uncultured Halieaceae bacterium
GGTATTACTATCCCGGTGGGTAAGGACTCCATGTCCATGCGGACATCCTGGCAAGAGGGGGAGGAAGACAAGTCGGTCACCGCTCCCATGTCGCTGATCGTTTCCGCTTTTTCACCGGTTGTCGATGCGCGCTGGTCAGTAACACCACAGCTCAGGCCTGGGGCCGACGCTGTGCTGGTATTGCTGGACCTGGGCCGTGGCGCCAATCGCCTGGGGGGCTCGGTATTGGCACAGGCCTGCCGGCAGCTGGGAGATGTGGTGCCGGACATGGACAACGCCGCAGACCTGAAGGCTTTTTTCACCCTGGTGCAGGAACTGGTCGCCGGGCGGCAGTTGTTGTCCTACCACGATCGTTCCGATGGCGGCTTGCTCACCACCTTGCTGGAAATGTCCTTTGCCGGACGCTGTGGCCTGCAGGTGGATCTGTCCGCTGTGCCCGGCGCAGCACTGGCCAAACTTTTCAACGAGGAGGCTGGTGCGGTGCTGCAGGTAAACAGCTCACAGCTGGATGCCCTCAAGGCACGCGCCCAGCAGCTTGGCCTGGCTGACTGCCTGCATGTTATTGGCGCCGCGCGTGCCGGCGACCAAGTGATCCTGGAGGATGGGGGACAGGTATTGTTGCAAGACAGCCGGGCGCGACTGCAACAGTTATGGGCCCGCACCAGCTACGAAATCCAGGCCTTGCGGGACCATCCCGACTGCGCCCTGGAAGAGTACCAGCGGCACATTGCAGATGACCCCGGCCTGTCGGCGAGCTTGAGTTTTGACCCGGCCGAGGATATTTGCGCGCCTTACATTGCCACCGGCGCCCGTCCGGGGGTAGCCATACTGCGCGAGCAGGGTGTGAATGGCCATGTAGAAATGGCGGCGGCCTTCCATAAGGCGGGCTTCGCACCCTTCGACGTGCATATGAGTGACATTCTCAGTGGCCGACGGGACCTGGAGCAGTTTCGTGGACTGGTGGCCTGCGGTGGATTCTCCTATGGGGATGTGTTGGGCGCCGGCGAGGGCTGGGCCAAGAGCATTTTATTCAATGAGGCGGTACGGGCGCGCTTCAGTCGCTTTTTTGAGCGTGAAGATACTTTTACCCTGGGAGTCTGTAATGGCTGCCAGATGGTCTCTACGCTGAAGGACCTGATTCCCGGGGCGGCGCACTGGCCTCGGTTTGTGCGCAATCGCTCGGAACAGTTTGAGGCGCGACTGGCCCTGGTCAGGGTAGAACCCAGCTCATCTGTATTATTATCAGGTATGGCGGGCTCGCATCTGCCGATTGCTGTTGCCCATGGCGAGGGGCGCGCCGAGTTTGATGGCCTGCCGGCCCAGCAGGCCTGTGAAAACAGTGGTGCGGTGTCCCTGCGGTATATTGAAAACGACCTGTCGCCGGCGCAATCATATCCCGCCAACCCCAATGGTTCGCCTGATGGTATTGCCGGGCTTACCAGTGAGGACGGCCGCGCCACTATAATGATGCCCCATCCGGAGCGGGTATACCGCACTATCCAGAACTCCTGGGAACCTTCCCAGTGGGGTGAGGATGGCGGTTGGTTGCGCCTGTTCCGCAATGCCCGGCAGTGGTTGGAGTGAGATCCCTTGAATCCGCACTTGTAGCCGGCCGCCGTTAATTTATAATGGCGCACTTTTCGAGCGGGGCCAGCTTGGGTTCCCGTTCCTTTCTTCCAGTTAGAGCGAAGCTATGCTTAATAAGTACCCGCTGTGGAAATACCTGATTGTTCTGTTCGTACTCCTGTTGGGGTTGTTCTATGCCGCCCCCAATATATACGCCCCTGATCCGGCCCTGCAGATTACCGGTGAGAACATTACCCAGACCATTGATGACAGTACCCTGCGGCGGGCGAAAAAGGCCCTGGAACAGGATGGTGTTGGATACTTTGGTGAAGCCATTGATGATAATGGTCGCAATGCCCTGATTCGGCTGACCAATGCGGATCAGCAACTGGTTGCGCAGGCCAGTGTCTCCCGGGCCCTGGGTGATGGTTTTATTGTGGCGCTTAACCTCGCCCCGACCACGCCCGCGTGGCTCAGTGATTATGGCGCGCAGCCTATGAAATTGGGGCTGGATTTGAGTGGCGGCGTGCATTTTAAACTGGAAGTCGACGTGAACGCGGCGATTGAGCGGCGCATGGAGTTCTACCTCAGCTCCACCAAGCGGGTGCTGCGGGAAGCGCGTGTCCGCGGGTTTGTCACGCTCAATGACCAGGACAAGGTTGAGATGCGGTTCAAGAGCGAAGAACTGCGCGAGCAGGCGCGTGAACTGATCGCCGAAAACAGCCCCGAGCTGGCGCTCGATCGCGTCGATGAAGCGGATAGTTGGAATCTCTTCGCTACCATGCCTGAGCAAACACGCCAGGAAATAGCCGATTACGCGGTCAGCCAGAACCTCACCACCCTGCGTAACCGCGTCAATGAGCTGGGTGTGTCGGAACCCCTGGTGCAGCGCCAGGGCCAGAATCGCATTGTTGTCGAGCTGCCTGGTATCCAGGATACGGCTGAAGCCAAACGTATTCTGGGCAAGGTTGCCAACCTGGAATTCAGGCTGGTGGCCAACCTGGACGCGGCGCCATCGGAGAAGCAGCGCTTCGAATTTCGCAGCCCCGACCGGGCCGGGGAGAGCGATTGGCTGGAGCGCGAGGTGATCATCACCGGCGAGCGGGTGTCCAATGCCCAGGCCAGTTTCGACCAGAACGGCCGCCCCAACGTCAATATCAGCCTGGACAGTGAGGGCGGTACAATGATGTCCCGCGCCACCCGTAATAATGTCAAACGGCGCATGGGGGTACTGTTTATTGAACGCAAGTACCGCACCCGCTACGAGATGGGGGAAGATGGGGTCGAAGTCGTGGTTAAAACGCCCTACGACGAGAAGAGGCTGCTCACTGCGCCGACTATCCAGTCCGCCCTGGGTGCCCAGTTCCAGATTACTGGCCTGGACAGCCCTCTGGAATCTTCCGAATTGGCGTTGATGTTGCGCGCCGGTGCGCTTGCTGCCCCTATTTCGTTTGTGGAAGAGAGAACAGTTGGACCTTCCCTGGGCGCCGAAAATATTCGCCTGGGTGTCAAGTCGGTGCAGATCGGCCTGGCCCTGGTTGCCCTGTTTATGGTGTTGTATTACAGGGTTTTTGGCATTGCCGCCGTAATCGCCCTGACCGCCAACCTGATTTTGCTGATCTCGGTCATGTCTATTCTCGGTGCTACGCTGACACTGCCCGGCATCGCCGGTATTGTGCTGACGGTGGGCATGGCGGTGGACGCCAATGTGCTGATCTTCTCGCGAATACGGGAGGAAACTGTCAATGGCCTGTCGCCACAAATGGCGATACATGCAGGTTTTGAGCGTGCCGTCGCCACGATCCTGGACGCCAACCTGACCACCTTGATTGTGGCGCTTATTCTCTATGCGGTGGGTACCGGTCCCATCAAGGGTTTCGCCGTCACACTCTCGGTGGGTATCGTGACGTCCATGTTTACCGCCATCGTGGGTACACGGGCTATGGTCAACCTGATTTATGGTGGCCGCCGTGTGGAAAAGTTATCTATCGGGGGGCGGCAGGCATGAACATGATGCAACTAAGCCAGAGCGGGTACCAAGCATGAAAACGATTAATTTTATGGGCCAGCGCAAGTTGGCGCTGCTGTTCTCGATGGTACTGATCCTGGTCTCCATCGGGTCCCTGGCGACGCGGCAGCTGAATTGGGGGCTGGACTTTACCGGCGGCACGCTGGTGGAGGTGCACTATAGCGAGAGCGCCAACCTCGACGCCATTCGCACGACCCTCGGGAGTGAAGGCTATGCCGGGGCTATTGTGGTCAGTTTTGGCAGTGATAAGGACGTGATGATCCGCCTGCCCAAAGGCTACTCAGACCAGCAGGGCGCCGAACTGCTAGCCACCTTGCAGGAGGCGTATACCGGCAATGTGGAATTGCGCCGTATTGAATTTGTAGGCCCGCAGGTGGGTGATGAATTGCGCGAGCAGGGTGGCCTGGCGATGTTGTTGGCCCTTGGCCTGGTGATGCTCTATATCGCCTTTCGGTTCCAGTTCAAGTTTGCCATTGGCGCGGTTGTCGCCCTGGTGCATGACGTGATCATTACACTGGGGTTTTTCTCGGTGTTGGGGCTGGAATTCGATTTGACCGTGCTGGCGGCTTTGCTGGCGGTTATAGGCTACTCCCTGAATGACACTATTGTGGTCTCCGACCGTATCCGTGAAAACTTTCGCAAGATACGACGGTCCGACCCGGTGGAGGTGGTGAATATATCCTTGACCGAAACCCTTGGCCGGACATTGGTTACCTCCCTGACCACCTTGCTGGTACTGCTGGCCTTGGCGATTTTCGGGGGTGAGATTATTCACGGTTTCGCAGTCGCCCTTATTGTCGGTGTGGCCGTTGGTACCTACTCTTCCATTTATGTCGCGGCGAATGTCCTGCTGGTGATGGGAATTAGCAAAGAAGACCTGATGATACCCGTCAAGGAAGGCGTAGAGCAGGACGAAGTGGCGCCCTGATAGCTGCAATCTGGTCGTGGTCGGTTTGCGCTGTGCGCGATCCGGCGCCGCCCATGCCTTTAACCCTTTTTAGCGTATGCTGTTATAATCGCGCGCGCCAAATCCACCACCCGGGAAATACACATGGAACCGATGATCAATATAGCGCTGCGCGCGGCCCGCAAGGCCGGCGAAAATATCGTGCGCGCCTCTGATGATCTCGATCGCTTCGAAGTGAAGGCTAAAGGGGTCAACAACTTCGTTACCGAAGTGGATATCAATGCCGAGCAGGAGATTATTTATCAACTGCAAAAAGCCTACCCCGACCATGCGATCCTGGGGGAAGAGAGTGGCCTCAATGGCAGTGAAGATGCCGAGTACCGCTGGATCATTGATCCACTGGATGGCACCACCAACTTTATTCGCGGCATTCCCCATTACGCAGTGTCGATTGCCTGCATGTATAGGGGTATATTGGAGCACGCGGTAGTGCTCGATCCGGTGCGCCGTGAAGAATTCACCGCCTCCCGGGGTCGCGGCGCGCAACTCAATGGCCACCGGATTCGGGTGAGCAAGCTGCCCAGCCTGGACGGTGCCTTATTGGGTACTGGCATCCCTTTCAAGAACCATTGCGACGACAAACTGGCGCCTTACAGCAAATCCATAGAAGTTCTCGCCTCCCAATGTGCCGGAATCCGGCGGGCCGGCGCGGCCTCCCTGGACCTGGCCTATGTGGCCGCAGGGCGTCTTGATGCCTTCTGGGAGATGGGCCTGGCGCCCTGGGATATGGCGGCCGGTGCCCTGCTGATTCGCGAAGCGGGCGGCCTGGTCGCGGACATCGACGCATCTGACAACTACCTGGAGTCGGGAAATATTGTCTGTGGCAATCCCAGGTGTTTCAAAGCGGTGCTGCAGACGGTCAAGCCATTGCTGGCCTGAGTCCCACGCCTAGACTACCGAGGCTGGCTGTATCGCAGTATACGGCTGGCACGGAGTAGCTGTTTGGTAGGCAAGGTTCAC
>CBDTVJ010000304.1:0-5521 GCA_965363655.1 uncultured Halieaceae bacterium
TCAAGCGAGTTGCAATCATCAATCGTGGCGAGTGCGCCATGCGCCTGATCCGCGCTTTGAAGGAGCTGAACAGTGCAGGGCAGGCGGGCTTTTGCGCGCTTGCACTGTATACCGATTCTGATGCACGCGCGCTGTTTGTCCGCGAGGCGGATGAGGCCTGGTCGCTGGGCTCGGCCACCTTTGTCGACGACCGCGACGGCAGTCGCAAAAGCCGTTACCTGGACTACCGGATCTTGGAACAGATCCTCATAGAGTCGCGTGCCGAGGCGGTGTGGGTCGGCTGGGGCTTTGTAGCCGAGCAGGCGGAGTTCGCTGAGCTTTGCCGCAAACTGGGTTTGGTGTTCATCGGGCCGCAACCCGAGGTTACGCGCAAGTTGGGCGACAAGATCGCCTCCAAGTTGCTGGCCCAGGAAGCCGGTGTGCCCGTGGCGCCATGGAGTGGTGGTGCTGTCCACACCCTGCAGGAGGCGGAGCAGCAGGCGCGCGCCCTGGGTTTTCCATTGATGATAAAGGCGACGGCAGGCGGAGGAGGACGCGGCATCCGCAGGGTGGCTTCCTATGCGGACCTGGCGGATGCCTTCGAGAGTGCCCGCTCAGAGGCGCTCAAAAGCTTCGGTGACGAGACGGTTTTCATGGAAACCCTGCTGCAGGGTGTCCGCCACGTTGAAGTACAGATAATTGGCGACAACAAGGGCACAGTCTGGGCGCTGGGGGTGCGCGATTGCAGCATACAGCGTCGCAACCAGAAAGTGATGGAGGAATCGCCCTCGCCGGTGCTTTCACAGGAGCAAGAGGCGGAGTTATGTGACGCCGCGAGGCGACTGGCTCAACTGGCCGGGTATAGCAATGCCGGGACGGTTGAATTTCTCTATGATCCGGCCAGCGCCGGCTTCTATTTTATGGAGGTGAATGCGCGCTTGCAGGCCGAGCACCCGGTCACAGAAGCAACCAGGGGAGTTGATCTGGTCAAGCTGCAGTTGCATGTCGCCATGGGGGGTGAACTGGTCGGGCCGGAGCCGGCTTCGAGGGGCCATGCCATAGAGGTGCGAGTGAACGCCGAAGACCCCGAACGCGCCTTTGCACCCGCGCCGGGAGAGATAGTACTGTTTCAGCAGCCAGGGGGGCCAGGTATACGCATAGACACCGGCTTTGTGGAGGGCGATCGCGTCGCTCCGGAGTTCGACTCTATGCTCGCCAAGGTCATTGCCAGCGGGTCGAATCGGGAGGAAGCAATGGCCCGGCTCGGCAGGGCATTGCGCGAAATGCGCCTTGCCCTGCGCGGCGGTGCCAGCAACAAGGGTTTTCTGATCGGTCTGCTGGAGCGCCCCGAAGTACGTAACTCTGAGTACGATATCGGCTGGCTGGACCGTCTGGAGATGGAAGATCAGCATATATCCGGGGAGCATGCGGACGTTGCCATATTACATGCGGCGATGGAATCATATCGGGCGGAAGTTCAGATAGAGCAGGCACAATTCTTCGCAGTTGCAGCGCGCGGACGCCTGCGTCTGCGCCAGGAAGTCGGCTATGAACTGGAGCTGAGCTATCGGGGTGCCAGTTATCGCTGCCTGGTATTGCGCACCGGGCCACAGCAATACCGCGCTTCTGTCGATGGCATTAAACTCGACTTTACTGCGGAGCAGGTCGGCCGCTTTGAGTATGTCCTTTACATCAACGATAGGCAGTTCCAGATTTTATCT
Source organism: uncultured Halieaceae bacterium (assembly GCA_965363655.1). GTDB lineage: Bacteria > Pseudomonadota > Gammaproteobacteria > Pseudomonadales > Halieaceae > Marimicrobium. The sequence goes on from CBDTVJ010000304.1 coordinate 1,701, forward strand.
CTGCCAGATGGCAATGATTATACAGTGGAGGTCAACGGCATCCCTCATCATGTCTCCCGTGAAGCGGCCGGCCTTGTCCGGGCGCCGGCGCCGGGGGTGCTGCTGAGTCACGACGTGGAAGTCGGCCAGCAGATCAGCAAGGGACAGCGACTTGTCACCCTGGAAGCGATGAAGACCGAGGTGCCAGTGCTGGCGCCCTGTGAGGGCACAGTGGGTGAGCTGCTGGTCGGAATCAATGTCCAGGTCGATGCGGGCTCGTCACTGTTGCGGGTTGAGCCACTCGCAACTGGGGAACAGAACAATGCTGCCCCGAGAGTCAGCCTGCAGGCATTATCCGGCGGGGACAGTGCACCGCAGCTGTCGGGCGCAGTGCGCTTTCGGCAAAGCCTGGAGGAGATGAAACGATTACTGCTTGGCTTTGATGTGGAGCCTGCCGCGACAGATCGATTCGTTGCCTCACACCACGGAATGTGTTCCGGAACCGCCTGCACCGACACTGATGTGCTGCGTGATGAAGATGAGATTCTCAACATTTTTGCCGATGTGTGCGCTCTTTTCAGTCATCGGGGCGAGGGCACCCAGCTCAACGAAGAGGAAGTGAGAACGCCCGAGGAGTACCTGCTGTTGTACCTGCGGTCCCTGGATGCCGGTGCAGCTGGTGTCTCGGTGAGCTTCGTGGAGTCGCTCCAGCGATCCCTGGCACACTATGGTGTGGACAGCCTCAAGCGCACACCCGAGTTGGAAGAGTGCCTGCTCTGGATTAGCAAGGCGCACCAGAACATGACAACTCAGGTGAAGGTGGTGCTAAGTATCCTGGAGCGCCGGCTCGAGGAAGTGGAACAGCTCGCTGCCGTGACGGGCGAGGATTTTCGCTTGCTGCTGGACCGGATTGTGCCTGTCACCCGGCGGCACTATCCGGCGGTCAGTGACCTGGCGCGGGAGGTGCGTTACCGGTATTTCTATCGCCCGTTTTTCAACGATATATGGCAACAGGCGTATGCACGTGCGGATTCGCAGCTTAACGAACTGGTAGGCGCCAGCTCTAACGGGGAACGCAACACCCTGATCGAACAGCTGTTGGACTTCCCACACCCTCTTCTTGGACTGTTGGCACGACGTTTTAATGATGCCGGGCAGGATGCACGCGAACTCATGACCGAGATTCTTGCGCGGCGCCAGTATCGCGTCAGAACACTGCGGGAACTGAGCAGTTGTACGATGGAGGAATTCAGCTGTACGCGGGGTGAATACGAGCACGAGGGCGAACGGGTACAGATGCTGACTGTGATCGCGCCATACCGGCGGCTGTCAGCATGCATCGAATCGATCCAGCCATTGCTGGAACAGCTGCCTGACGATCCACGGCTTGTCATAGATTTTTACCTGATCGATACGGGCGAGTTGCAGGCACCAGACTTGCGGGAACAACTGGGCGCCGTGCTGGCGCAAGCCGGCTTTTGTCGCCCTGTGCATCGTATCGTCTTCGCCCTGACCAATTCCGGGAGTGACGGGCTGCTAGCCGCGACCGAGCATCTCACATTCCGCCTGAGAGAGGCGGAATACGTTGAGGATGATCTGCATCCGGGCCTGCATCCGATGATGGCCAAACGCCTGGAAATATGGCGCCTTGGCAACTTTGGCATCAAGCGGCTGCCGTCACCGGAAGGAGTATACCTGTTTCACGGCGTTGCCCAATCCAACCCAAAGGATGAGCGCCTGTTCGCCTTCGCCGAAGTGCGCGACCTGACGCCCATCTACGATGAAAAAGGAAACATTTCCCGGCTGCCCTACCTCGAAATGATGCTTATGGAAACCCTGGCGGCCATCCGCTTATTCCAGTCGCACCGTGCCAAGCGTTCCCGCTTGCAGTGGAATCGGGTATTCCTGCACGTCTGGCCACCAATAGAATTCGGCGCCGAGGAAATGAACCTTCTCGCGCAATTACTGACTCCGGCGATCGAAGGCCTGGGTCTTGAAAAAATCCTTATCCGCGGTCGTTTACGAGATCGGGAAGGAACCTTGCGTGATACGGTGATCCAGGCCCAGACACCCGGGGGCCGCGAAGTGGTGCTGAGTTACCGGCAGCCTTCGGTGGAGCCGCTCCAGCCGCTGTCGGAATACACCCGTAATGTGGTGAAAATGCGCCAGCGTGGAATGATCTACCCCTACGAGGTTATCCGCACCCTGGCACCGATGGCAGACGAGACTCAAACCGAGTACCCACCTGGGAGCTTTATCGAGTACGACCTGGACGATAATAATAAGCTGGTAGACGTGGACAGGCCGCCGGGGAAAAACTCCTCGGGGATCATTGTCGGCCTGATCACCAACTATACCAGCAAGTATCCCGAGGGCATGACCCGGGTACTGATGATGGGAGATGCCAGCCATGGTATGGGATCTCTGTCTGAACCAGAGTGCCGACGCCTGCTCGCCGCGCTGGACATGGCCGAGGCCAAATCCCTGCCGGTGGACTGGTTTGCGCTGTCTGCGGGTGCCCTTATAGCAATGGACAGTGGCACGGAGAATCTCGAGTGGATAGCGCTGGTTATACGGCGGCTGGTGGAGTTCACACAGGTCGGCGGCGAGGTCAATGTTGTGGTCTACGGTGTCAATGTGGGTGCTCAGTCGTACTGGAATGCAGAGGCGACCATGTTGATGCACACCCGCGGTATTCTGGTGATGACCACCGAGGGTTCGATGCTGCTCACCGGCAAGCGGGCCCTTGATTACTCGGGAGTCGTTTCCGCTGAGGATAACCAGGGTATCGGTGGCTACGAGAAGATAATGGGCGTCAACGGGCAGGCGCAGTACTGGGCTGCGGATGTCTGGGAGGCCTGCCATATTCTCCTGCGTCACTACGAGCATACGTACGTGCTGCCCGGCGAACGGTTTCCGCGCCGGGGAGTAAGCGCCGATCCGGTGGATCGTGATGTCTGCGCTATGCCACACGGCTACCAGGAGGGTTACGGCTTCGACACGGTGGGTGATATTTTCTCAGATGGGAGCAATCCCGGGCGCAACAAACCTTTTGACATCCGCAAGGTGATGCAGGCGGTTATCGATCAGGACCTGCCACCGCTTGAGCGCTGGCATGATATGCGGGAGGCGGAGTCCGCGGTGGTGTGGGACGCGCATCTTGGGGGTTACCCCGTGGCCTTGCTGGCTATCGAATCCCATCCCATAACCCGTCTTGGATTTGTGCCTACCGATGGGCCGGAGCGATGGAGTTCCGGTACCTTATTCCCGCTTTCCTCCAAGAAAATTGCTCGGGCAATCAATGCTGCCAGTAATAATCGGCCAGTGGTGGTGCTGGCCAACCTTAGCGGATTCGACGGTTCCCCCGAATCCATGCGCCGGTTACAGCTGGAATACGGGGCGGAGATTGCCAGGGCAGTGGTCAATTTCCGCGGGCCAATGGTTTTTTGTGGTATCTGTCGCTATCACGGCGGCGCCTACGTGGTGTTCTCGCACTCGCTGAACGACGGGCTCGAGGTTGCCGCGCTGGAGGGCAGTTTTGCCTCGGTTATTGGTGGCAAGCCGGCTGCTGCAGTGGTTTTCAGTTCCGAAGTTGATCGTAGAACCCGCGCCGATGCGCGGCTGCAAGATCTCGAAGGTGAAATTACCACCGCCGAGGAGCCGGCCCGCGGTCGCTTGCGAACCCGCTGGCACGAGGTTTACGAGGCTGTACACTCAGAAAAACTGGGTGAAGTGGCGCAAGAGTTCGACAATATTCACAGCGTGCACCGGGCCCAGAAAGTAGGCTCCCTGCACCATGTCGTGCCCCCGTCGCGGCTGCGGCCCTACCTGATCGAGGCGCT
>CBDTVJ010000305.1:0-5513 GCA_965363655.1 uncultured Halieaceae bacterium
TCTGCAATTACAAACTTACGCGACGAAGGCATCGCTCTAGATGTTAGATCAACCTTTGAAGCTGGTGATGTGCATCGGCTTATCGATGAAGCAATTCAAGAAGGCGTGGGACGCTTGCTAATTGGTGGTGGCGACGGCTCAGTAAACGAAGCTTTTGACGCACTGCTAAATCACGATCGAAATGAACGCCCAGAACTAGGGATAGTGCCCCTGGGGTCAGCAAATGACTTCGCAACGGCTTGCATGATTCCTCAGGATCTCTACGAAGCACTCTCGCTCGCCTGTCATGGTAAGACAACCGCAATTGACGCCATTAGGGCAAATGACAGAACAGTAGCAAATATCGCCACAGCAGGATTTGGCGCCAAAATTACAGCTGAAACGCCACGTGAATTGAAGAACTTTCTCGGCGGTGGCGCCTACACCCTCATGGGGTTAGTGAAAGCACTGGGCTTCAAACCTTATTCAGGGCGAATAATCAGCACGGAAATGGAAATCGAGGGCGATGCAATCATCGGTGCAGTGTGCAATGGACGACAGGCCGGAGGCGGCCAACAACTTGCTCCCAAAGCCAGCCTTACCGATGGCCTCATGGACATTATCCTTGTACTGGATTTCCCTGCTACCGAAGTGAACAAAGTGATAAAGGAAGTTCTGGATCCTGGTCTGAACGGTACATTTGTAAAACGATTTCAGACATCTGAACTGGAAGTACATTCGAGTGAAAGCATGCCCTGCAATCTTGACGGAGAACCCTATCAGGCTGATAACATTATTTTCAGCATCGTAGAAAAGGCAATCGATGTTGTCCTACCACTGGACTGCCCCTGTATTTAGATCAGAATAATCTGTGCATGGCGAATTCGTAATTCACCTAGAGAGTCAGAGGCTGATCTGTTCAGCCCAGCTCGGAAGTTCGATGGCGAGAATCCCATACACTTCTTCAACCTACTCACACCGCCCTCACAAACCGACCCACCCCAGGCGCAGCATAGCCTAGTCGAACACTTCCCCATCTCAACAAAAACCAACTAACCCAAGGCCTTGCAAAGCCTACATCGGCGTCGAGTGCGTCAAGTCCGTCGGGTGTAATGGGAACTTATTTCCCTAGTGAGGGGGGGGCACTTCCCCCTTTGCACTGAACTAATTGAAATGGTCTGCCCGTATAATTTTCTGGAATTTCATAAAGGCGCCTCGATGAACTACTGGTTCGAAATTATTGAAGGCTGCCATTGATGCTTGCCGTGGATAGCTGGGGTGAATCGGTGGCACTTGTACGTATTCATGGCCTGATTATCAGATATGGCCAGTTAAGTTGTCAGTACCGTAACGGACTCTGGAAAATTGAATCGAATAATTGGTTTGCTGCGACTATAATTGCGTATCCGGAATGCTTACTAAATTTTAGGTCAACCCTCAGGGATTTACACATTATGGAGTTAGCTCCAATTTACAGCATCCCGATATGGGCTGCTGGCCTGGTTTTCATCGTTATACTCACCACAACGCTTGAACTCAGTTTTCGAATTGGATTCAAGAAGCGGGAAGTGTGGAAGGATGCCGATTCCGGTGGCGGCGCGGTTGTGCTGAATTCTATGTTCGCACTGCTGGGACTAGTGCTTGCTTTCACCTATTCTATTGGTGTGAATCACTATGACGCGAACAAAAAGGCAGTGATTATGGAAGCAAATGAATTGAGTACTGCCTTCCTGAAAGCAAACCTGGTCGCTGAACCGGGTCGCACGGAATTGAAAACACAATTGTTGAAGTATGCCCGTACCCGTGACTTTAGTTGGGGTGCCTACATAACCAATGAAGAGCGCAAAATGGCGTTGAGGATTACGATGGACGAGCAAGCCGAGCTCTGGTCGGCCACTACGCATGTCGTCGACCAGGGTAATCGCGGTCCGATGTCGTCATCACTAGTCGACGCTATCAATGATGTAACCGATGCGCATACCGTTCGATTAGCAGCCATATTAGACAAACTTCCCAGGGTGGTAATGTGGATGTTACTGTCCCTTGCCGCAGCAGCACTTGGTGTCGCTGGCTACAACGCTGGCATCCAAGGTCAAATGAGTCGCTTTAGAATGACTGCATTGACTATCGTGATTACTGGTTTGATGCTTATAATTCTGGACTTCGACCGACCCGGTGACGGGATTATAATTGTCGATAATTTTAGTATAGATAACGTTATCGCTGACATGGAAGCCGATCTGGGGCAGTGAATACAATCGACAAGAAGGCACTCCTAGAATGGATATTTGGGATCAGAGTAAAAGCCCTCCCACTGGTTCCAACAAGTTAACTTTTCCAGGTCATAGAAATCTAGACTCAGGTCTCAAGCAGCTGCCCTACCCCATTCTTCAAGGCACTCACCCTCAGACCCCGATAGTGGCCAGCCCTGACCAAGTGACAACCAAGGCCAAGCAGGTCGCAGACAAAAGTGTGGGAATCACGCTCGGCAGCGGCTCGAAGTTCGGTTTCGAAAACCCCTTTAAACTCTTCCCCTTACCGCCAATCAGCTCGGTGTTCCTACCGGTGAAGCTCAGCATACGTTCGGTCTCAGCTACTCCGCCCTGCTCCATCAGGAAAACTAGATAGCTTTCTTCAACTTACTGCCCCGCTTCGCCACACACCCTCCGCCTCGTAATCGGGCGCTCTAGTCACCCGAGGGTTCTTGGTGAGGGTTTTTCTATGGATTTCATGGAGTTAGGCATTGATAGAGCGTCCGACTCTGGGAACTCTGGAACTCTGGAACTCTGGAACTCTGGAAAGCTGGAAAGCTGGAAAGCTGGAAAGCTGGCACCCTGGGTCACCGCAGCCAGATACCCGCAAGCCGTCATTCAGCACTTCCCATTACCGCCTTCGCCTAAAAGCGGTCTTTTGGTCTAAACTGATGCAGAAGTCCGCTGTCGCCTCGAAGCGGCCGTTAGCTTTCTCAATTTCCAGGCTAGAAAAAGCCGCGTGGTGGCGGGCTGAGATATTCAGGCCTAGGAGGATTATAGAATGCGGTAGAACCAAGCCCCTGGCCCACGACAATCACCTCTAACCTTAGTGCTTACAAAATCACCGGTAAAAAAATCAGAATCTGAGTCCACTAAACATGCGTGCCAGTAGTTATCGCGAAATATACCGTGGATTGCTCTCCAACCTGGTTGACCCGAGGGCAAGTTAGCTTGGAACGTCGGATGCCATCCATCACTGAAGAAAGCGGGCGCCCACGCTGAATTGGCGGGGTCAGTATACTGATCATCAGCTCCGGGGCCAATCGCGTTGCTGCCTATATAAAAATTAAACAATGCGTTCAGTTCATCGACCGACGCCCATGTCCATCCAGTCATGTCATGTCCGTTTAATATGCCGACGCATGCCCCCTCTGGGCATACAGCGTTGATGTCATTCCACGAGAGGTTTGTGAACAGATCTACCTGTGCCCACTCTCTGCCATCAACAGAGACAGTGTCTAGTCCAGGCTTCCAGAACCAGACGCCAACACCATCGTAGGGCGGTTGTGCCCAGGGGGGCGATTGCACGATGTCACTTAATAAACCAGCGGCGTTGTTAAAAATCGACTGCAAGTCCTCCCTCTCTGGAAGCAAATGAACTGAAGCTAGGTAATATGGATCCCCAATAGCCGCCTCGTCGCGCACCATGCCCATCACGGCTATGTAGTAACCTCGCAATCACCAAAACAATCTTCAAGAGTTTCCGCGAAATCTCGGGAAAAAGCAGCGGCCGCATTCTCGTCGCGCCTTTCTTGAAATGTCTCCGTGAAAGGAGGGTTTACCCCATAAGAATTGAAAAGACTACTTACGTCCATAATCGAAGCCCACTTGTAACCCGTGAGGTCAAATGTGCTCCCCTGCAGACTCCCTGAGCAAACTCCATCAGGACCAGGGCACACCGCTTTGACCTGCTCAAATATATAGCCAGTAAAATCTGCAGGTTGTAGCCATACTTTGCCGTCAACGGTGACGGCATTGTAGGCTGGCGACACGAAAGATGGTTCTGTAGGTGGTTCCGCATGTGGTATAACCGGATCGTCGTTACCCCCGTCACCACCAGATGAACCGCAGCCAGAAATTGCGATTATAAAGATGGTCAATAGCAACAGTCGAATGAAGCGGCGAGCGTTGGGCGATCTGTTTAAGCAAAAAAAATCAACGGCAGTCTGTGTTGTAAACATACTATACCCCGGTCATTGCGGTCGAAATAATACGCAGCCCGAAAAAACCATACACACTTTAAGGGTATTATCTGCTTCTAAGAGGTGGTTTTCTCTGATTTGAATCAATTGGAGATGCGATTACCCCGTGATCAGCCTTTCGCGCTTTTGGGGTACCGATCAATTAACTCCGACATAACGGAGAAATCCAGTCTGCCATACTCTGGTTAATGGCCGCTTCACGCCCTGAGGTATTCGGTCAAGCCGTTTTCAGTATTTTCTGCGGTGCCAGCAATGTCGATCCGCGAGACTCCAGGGCCTTAAGATATTTCGCTTCGTCGTATGGAACTCCTGTCTGCCAGCAGCGGTAGATTATACATATCCACTTATATGCCAGAGCCCTCGCTGCCGCGTGGTAGGTGCAACCCTTCTCTCGCTGTTGCCGGTAAAACGCACCTGCCCAGTAAGACTTATTGATCGTCTGTGCTGCCCATTCAACAAAGGTCTGCCGGAGGAACGTAGAGCACTGCCAGCGCCAGTGCACCCAGTGCTTTTTACCACTGCGTTCCGTAATGGGTGCAATACCCGCATACTTCTGTACATCTTCGGCACTCGTGAACCGATCCCGTTGTTCACCAAAGGCCACCAGTAAGCGTGGCGCTAATGACGGGCCGGCACCTGGCAGAGCGCGGAACAAGGCGTAATCGGGCTGCGCTTTAGCAATAGAGTCTATCTCTGCATCGAATTCCTTGATAGCACTGAGCATAAGTTGCAACTGCTCAACCAGTACCTGGGCGATCATTCTGTGGGGTACAATAATTGCGTTATCCAGCGTAAGTGGTGTCGCATTCTTAATAGCCTCAATGCGTGACGCCAGCACGCTCTCAAAGTGCATGTTGTGCTCGTGGAAGAATCGCTGCAGGGTTTTAGACCGGGCTCGTCTAGCCTGAGCCAGTGTCGGCCAACGGGCGAAGAAGCTGCAAAACAGAGGCGTATCTATATGATCAAACCATTCCAGAACCTGCGGGTAATACTCTTTTAGTGATGATCACAGCCTGTTGGTAAGTCGTATTTTATCGGCGACCAGTTGCCTGCGTTGCTCTACAAGTTTCGCCAGCGTCCGCATGTCGGTGCTTTGGGGTTGCAGTGGTTTAAAGCGATCAGGATGGCGCAGCAACAGATCAAGGGCCATCTCAGCATCGGTGGGATCATCCTTGGCGCGGCTGGGTTTAAACGCACTGCGATATCTTGCCAGGGTGCTTGGGTTGATCGGGAAGATAACGATGAAGTCATACTTCTGAAGAATCGATACAATAGGGCCTTTACTCAATTCCAGATCGGA
>CBDTVJ010000306.1:0-5500 GCA_965363655.1 uncultured Halieaceae bacterium
TTGAGATTCAGCGGTATTCATGTCTGTTCTCCAGATAAGCTGCGGGCAGGGACGTTCCTGCCATCCGTGTGCTCGGTACCAATGCGTGCAGGCCAGATGCGAAAGGTCAGGCGAGTAAAGTACTCATCCAGATAAAAACCAGCGTAGGCCCACGGATACAGTTTTTGTGAGATGGCTCCTTGCGGGTGAGCCAGCAGCCAGACCTGTAGCCCATAGAGCGCTGCAAAGCAGGCGCTGACCCAGAGCGTCAGTGCCAGCGACGGTGCAGCTACTGGAGGTATCACGGCGGCAAAACCCCAGTGCCAGAGCAGGTAGAGCTGAGTTAGCGCCAATACGCGCAACAAACCTGAAATAAAGGATCGGCCCCAACTATCGGTCGCACCCCACAGCAGTGGAGATAGACCCAGGGCAACGATGAACAAGGCGGTGCTGGAAATCGAAAAGCTTGGTAAAAATGCCTGCCACAGGTAGTCAGATGCGAACACCACCAGCAGTGCAACCGGCACGGCCAGGATTCGTCGAATGACCTGTGTTTGCGCCAATAGCCGCTCTCCTTGATGTGAAAAATCGCGTTTGCGCGCGTCTAGCACCGTGTCGCCGGCCGTCAGGAAGGCGTGTGCTTTATAGAGCGAATGAGCAACCAGATGCAGTAGGGCCAGCTCGTATAATCCCAGCCCGCACTGCATCAGCATGAAGCCCATTTGTGCACAGGTTGACCAGGCCAGACGCACCTTGATACTGATGCGTGTCATCATCACCAGTCCGGCCAGTAGCGCGGTGAGGCTGCCGACGACTACCAGCAGTGCTTGCGCTTCGGGTGCTTCTGAAAACAGCGTCGCCATACGAATCAGCACGAAGCCACCGATGTTGACGATACCGGCGTGCAGCAGGGCGGACACCGGCGTAGGCGCCTCCATGACCTGAATCAGCCAGCCGTGAACGGGAAGCTGCGCGGATTTGAAAATAACGCCAAGTGCAATCAGGAACGCGGCCAGGCGTAGGCTTGTCGACAACTCGTCTTGCTGCGTGACAAACGTGGCGATTCCGTCTATCCAGAAAGTATCGGTCTCGGCGTAGATCAGCGCCATACCGGCCAGCAGGAAGATTTCGGCGATGCGACTGGCGAGAAACTTCTTGTGCGCGACGATCTGTGCGCGCCGTCGATCCTGGTAGAAAGTCAGCAGGTAATACAGCCCTATGCTGCTGGCTGCCCAGGCGATAATGAGGACGGCGAGGTGTTGCGTTACCGTCACCACCAGCACCGCCGCAACCGCAAACAGCAGTGCTCCCACGTAGCGATTCTGGTCCGGCTCTCCCACCAGGTAGTCGCCGGAGAAACGCACGATCACCCACCCGAGAAAGGCGATCAGGGTAACCATCACGACGCCGAGTAAATCGGGGCTGCCGACGCCGCTGGACAATTCTCGGATGGTCGCAATAATTGCCATCACGGCGACCAGCAGGGCGGCAGCGGCTGCTAATTTGGCCACAGGCCACTGGAGTTTTGGGAAACATCGCGCAACCAGGCTGCCCAGTAACCAGATTATGGGTGTAAGCCAGAGCAATATCGTTAAAGTTGAAATCATCGGGTTTCATCTATCGAGGGGTTGTCGAGTTGGCGCATTGTGTCAGTCGAAATTTATCACGTAAAATAGATTGTTCTTTACATATCGTTCTTAATTAAAGAACCTGTAGCTATGCGCCCACTCAACTTCCATCACCTGTATTACTTCTGGATCGTCGCCAAGGAAGGTCATCTGACTCGCGCCGCCGAGCAAAATCACGTGTCGCAGTCGGCGCTTTCGAGCCAGATACGCCAGCTGGAAGATCAACTTGGGCAACCGCTGTTTAACCGCGATGGCAAGAAGCTGCTGCTCACTGAAGTCGGCACGGTGGTGTTGAATTACGCTGAGGGTATCTTCGCGCTTGGCAACGAGCTGGTGGCGACCGTCAGCGGGGGTCAGGGTCAGGCGCTGCAAGTTCTTCGGGTCGGCGCGGTTGCTACGCTCTCGCGCAACTTTCAGGAAAATTTATTGTTGCCGATTTTTGCCGTGGAGAATGTGCTGCTGGTGCTGGAATCCGGTAGCCTGGATGAACTGCTCGCCCGCCTTGGCGTTCACAAGCTCGACATAGTGCTGTCGAACAGTCCTGTCGTCGCTCAGGCACAGCAGCCGTGGCTAAGCCGTCGTATTGCCCAGCAAGACGTCTGCCTGGTCGGTCCGCCGCGGAACAGCCGCAAGAAGTTTCGTTTTCCGCAAGATCTGGCCGATTTGAAGTTACTGGTGCCGGGCGCGACCAGCGATATCCGAACCCAGTTCGATTTGCTCTGCGAACGCCTGAAAATCTCGCCACGGATATACGCTGAAGTTGAAGACATGGCGATGCTGCGTCTGCTTGCGCGGGACACGGGTGGCGTCGCCGTCGTTCCGGAAATAGTCGTACAGGATGAACTGAGCAATGGGCTACTGGAGAAATATTGCGTGGTGCCGCAGGTGCAAGAGAGTTTCTACGCGACCACTGTCAAACGCCATTTGCCATCTTCACTGCTGGAGACGCTGCTGGGTCAGGCTTGAGTGATGAACATTATTTTGTTCGGCGGCTGGGTGAGAAAATGCTCCACTCGTGGCTAACCCTCCGAGCTTATCCCTGATGCTCACTAACGAATGGCACTGCTCAACTATTTTTCAAAAAAACCATCAAGGCGAACATGAATGTACTGGTCCGCAGCTGCCTCGAAGTGTCTATCCCTGGATGTAGCACAGAACCCAATATATTGCGCTGCGGGGTTAATTGATCTTGTCTTGATCTGCGTCCTGAAATGTTGGGGTACCTGCGCCTATAGTTCGTTGCCGATCGCTTATCAGACGAACTTAAACAGCAGGTTACTGCGAGGAAAAAAATGTCGAGCCAAAAAACCTTACCAAAGATCGAATATAAAAAAATTCTCTATGTCACCGACCTGTCCGAATCCGGTAGGCAAGCATTCCCGCATGCATTTGCTATAGCGCATCACAACAATGCTCATCTGACGGTATTCCACGTGGTGGATAACCACAACCTGCAAAGTCTGGAGGGCTATATCAGCAAAGAATTATGGAAAGAGCTGACCAGCCAGAACCTCGAGGATGCAAGAAAGATCCTGCTCAACCGCAAGCGGGAAAATCTTGCCATCGAGAATGTCGAGCAGTTTTGTCAGGATTATCTCTCGGATCAGCCTGAGCACCCTGATCTGAGCTACGAAGTGAAAGTCGAGGTTGGTGAACGCCTGGATAGAATTCTCGAAGAAGCCCATGACGGCGGATACGATTTACTGGTCGTCAGTAAACACGGCAATCGCTTATCGGTAAAGGATGCGATCATCGGCGATACCACACGACGCATCATTCGTCGCTGCAGGATTCCGGTGATGGTGGTACCGCTGGATGAGTAAGCATAAGCGCACGGGGCAGCACATTCTTTAAGATTGCCAAAGTGTCTGTCCTTGAGGAAAAAGAATGAATTCCAAAGGGACACACACTTTACGTAAATAGGGCAAGCTAACGGGATTGGTGTATGCCCGGGGATGACAGGCTAAGGGTGCCGGGAATGTACTTACTCTTCCACCTGATCGGCAACCCGATGATTGTGCTCGATGTACATGAAGTGGCGAATGTAAGATCTTGATTTTAAATCACTTATGTTCTTTTTAGGTTGTGAGTAGGAACCTAGTAAGAAAAACGAATTCTGATGACTCCTAATTTACACCGAGGTCTATGCTTCGGACTGCTTATCCTGGGCTTTGATACGCCTATCGGTCCGCTGTATGCCTGCTACGGAAGCAACGATGATGATCAGGATAGTGCCTTTGTCTATCTCGGCCCTCGTTTTACTTTCTGACCAGATCCGAGCGATTCAGCCTGTCGTTGCACTCTGATATTCAAGGGGAGATCCCAAGGAGGGAGAGATCCCAAGGGACACACACGCTTCAGAGGATATTGATACGACCTGAGTATCTATCGAAATTATTTTCATCCCGCGTTAACAGCAGCATTAGCTTGGGGTGGATAAAAAGTTTTTCTCTCCCCACCTTCAATTCTTGCAATACACCGATCTCGCATAGCTGTTTCAAGTAAACAGACGCAGTTTGGCGTTTGGCAATATTCGCGTCCACCAAGTTGGAGATACGGCAATATGGCTGGACAAAGGTAAGATCTACCAGCTCACGGGAGTAAATAGATGTTGCCTGATGGTGAACAAAGTCAGCTGTGTGATCCATCAAGTCTCGTATGGCAATGATTTTGTCACGTGTCCAGTTTGCTGTTTGTTCTACGCCGTTCAGTATATAGAGTATCCATTGCTCCCAGGAATCATGGGTTGTTACTTCCAGTAAGTATTTATAGTAGCTACTTTTATTCTTGATGATGTAGCGACTCAGATAGAGAATCGGGATTTTAAGCAATCCCTGCTCTATCAGGAATAACAAGTTGAGAATCCTTCCTGTACGACCATTGCCATCTGCAAAGGGATGAATCGCCTCAAATTGATAGTGCGATATGGCCAGGCGCACCAGTGGTTCTATGTCGGGGTGATTATGAATAAACCGTTCCCAATTGGCCATGAGTTCGCGTAACAGTGCTTCCCCCTCAGGCGGTGTGTAGATTTTTTCACCCGTAATTTCATTGGCAAGGGTGATGCCCGGTATTCGCCGGATATCCATGTCGATACCCTTGATAGTGGTGCACAGCTCTATCGCGGTAGCGGTACACAAAGGTCGATCTTTAATCGTTTGATGCCCCTGATAAAGGGCAGTGCGATATCTCAGTGCTTCTTTTGTCGCTGGGTCTGCTTGTTCTGCATGTTGCTGGGCAAACTGGAATAGTTTGTCTGTTGTCGTAACAATATTCTCAATTTCCAAACTATCACGGGCTTCCAGGAGCGGGATGATGTTAATCAAAACCGCTTGATCAGGAATCAGATCCCCAGCTTGTTTGAGTTCCGCCAAAGCAGCACTTGCGGTAACGCACTTTTTGAGAATCGCTTTACTTTCAATTTCCGCTGCTGGTGGGAGAGGGGGAAGTTGGTTGTAAGGTCTGGCGGGGTCGAAGTCCTTCATATGTTTATAATATTCTATTTTATCGACATATCCTCATCTTATGTCGATGATATCTACATATCAAGAGGAAATGTCGATATATAGCTATTATATCGACACTTGGTAAAGACGGCCTGGTGAGACACACTCTCGTTGGAATCAGATGGAGACGATAGGGTTGCAATAGATTGTCACTGGTTTTGAGGACAAGAGCAGAGCGCCACCTGCTAAACAAAGCAATGTAGAAATGCCGCCGTTTTCCTGGGTTTGACGAAAATTAATATTACTCCTCGACCTGATCGGCGACCCGGTGGTTGTGCTCGATGTACATCACCGCGGCTTCGACGCGTGAGTGTACGCCGAGTTTACGCAATACGGCTTTGACGTGCAGCTTCACGGTGCCATCGGAAATGCCAAGATTGCGCGCAA
>CBDTVJ010000307.1:0-5479 GCA_965363655.1 uncultured Halieaceae bacterium
CAACGGGGTAATGGACCGCTTTGGCCAGATCGAGCCGAAAGTCCTGTTTGCGGCCGACGGCTACTTCTATAACGGCAAGACCTGCGACTCCCTGGCCAGGGTCGCCAGTATTGTCGAGCAAATTGCCAGTATCGAACGTGTTGTGGTCGTACCGCTGACTTGCGCAGCGCCAGACCTCAGTGCAATCGACAAGGCGGTGACTTTCGACGAGTTCCTCGACGATTCTCTCGACAAGTCGGCCCATGAGATCGACTTCGCCCGGCTGCCCTTCAACCACCCGCTCTACATTATGTACTCCTCCGGCACCACGGGGGCGCCCAAGTGCATCGTCCACAGTGCCGGTGGGTCTCTGCTGCAGCACCTGAAGGAGCACCAGTTGCACGTGGACCTGGGGCCAGATGACGTATTTTTCTACTTCACCACCTGCGGCTGGATGATGTGGAACTGGCTGGTGTCCGGCCTGGCCAGCGGCGCAACACTGTTACTGTATGACGGTTCGCCCTTCGCCGCGGAAGGTACTATGTTGTTGGACGCAATCGACAAGGAGGGCATTACAGCGTTCGGCACCAGCCCCCGGTTTCTTGCCGCTCTGGAAAAAGCCGGTCATCAACCCGCGCGCAGTCATTCACTCACCACGCTGCGCACCATTCTTTCCACTGGCTCGCCACTCTCCCACGAGAACTTTGCTTACGTCTATCGCGACTTCAAGGCCGATGTCTGCCTCTCCAGTATCTCCGGCGGTACCGATATACTGTCTTGCTTTGTGGGTGGCTGCCCGATCCTGCCGGTATACCCCGGTGAAATCCAGGCTGCAGGGCTGGGCATGTCGGTGGAAATTTGGGGCGAGGATGGCCAGGCGGTGAACCAGGAAAAGGGCGAGTTGGTCTGTACACGCCCGTTCCCCTGCGCGCCGATCGGCTTTTGGAATGACCCGGAAGGGGAGAGGTACCAAAAGGCCTATTTCCAACGCTTCGAGAACGTCTGGGCGCAGGGCGATTATGGTGAGGTCACGGCGCATCAGGGTTATATTATTCACGGCCGCTCCGATGCAGTACTCAACCCGGGCGGCGTGCGTATTGGTACCGCCGAAATCTATCGTCAGGTGGAAAAGGTTGAAGGCATAGTGGAGAGTATCGTCATTGGCCAGCAGTGGCAGGACGATGTGCGAGTCTTGCTGTTTGTGCTGCTGCAGCCAGGCCTGCAGCTCGACGAGGATTTGCGAGCGAAAATTCGCGACTCAATTCGCGACAACACCACGCCGCGGCACGTGCCGGCGAAGATATTGCAGGTGGTCGATATACCGCGCACGCTCAGCGGCAAGATTGTCGAGCTGGCGGTGCGCAATGTCGTGCATGGGCAGCCAGTGAGCAATACGGATGCTTTGGCCAATCCCGAGTCGCTGGCGTTTTATCGGGACTTGATCGAATTGCAGACGTGAAGTTACCGCGTTTACCGGGATCGATTCTCTCCCTGTTGTCTGACGGCCTTGGCGCGATGAGTGTTGGACCGCCAGCGTCAGTACCGGCTCGGAGGATGCCGGTATCATGCTGTTACGGGCAGCTTTAATTGGTCCAATCACCTCGGCCTGCCGTATTCTGGGTATGCTATTTAAATCATCCGACATCAATGCAATGGAAACTCGCCACCGGGCGGCCTTTGTTAATTCCCTTTCCGGCTATAAATCCGCCAATCTTGTGGGGACCGCAAGCACATCCGGGGTCACCAATCTGGCGATTATGAGCTCTACCGTGCATCTTGGGTCGCACCCACCACTGTTGGCGCTGATTGTGCGCCCTGGTGGTGATGAGCGCCATACATTGACAAACATACTGATCAGCGGTTGCTACAGTCTCAACCATGTCACGCCATCTATCATTGAGCAGGCTCACCAGAGCGCGGCGCGCTATCCCGGTGATGTATCCGAATTTGACGCTACCGGGCTTACTCCCCAGTGGCACGAGGGTTTTGACGCTCCGCTCGTTGCCGAAGCGGGCATCAAGCTTGGCCTGCATCTGCGCGAGCACCAGGAGCTTGCCATCAATGGCACGCATCTGGTTATCGGCGAAGTGGTTTTAGCGCAGCTACCGACGGGATGTATGATGGATGACGGGACGGTTGACCTGGCCAGTGCCGACAGCGTGGCACTTAGTGGCCTGGACAGTTATCACCAGCCTATCGCATTCAAACGCATGGCCTATGCCAAGACGGACCTCGCTCCGCGAGTCCTGAGTGGTGGTTGGAGCGCGAAGGACAACTGAGCATGGCGCCGTTGCATTGCTGTATCAGCGATGTGCGGGCAATGCCAGGCAGCCACCGCCTGCATTTCTAAACCGGGCAATTGGACGCCGGGTAAGCGACTGGGGATAATAGACGCCTGCCCAAGGGGTTCTCTAATGTTCTATGGATGGCGCGTCGTGGCCGGTGCCTTCGTCGGCATGGTGCTGGTAAACGGTATCTTTACCTATGCCTTCACGGTATTGGTGAATCCAATACGCGACGAGTTCAATGCCAGCCTTGAGCAGGTGATGTATAGCCTGACCCTGGGCACTTTTTTTGGCCTGCTGGTTGGGCCGATAATCGGCATTCTGATTGACCGCTATTCTGTACGCTACCTGATGACATTGGGTAGCCTGATTATGGCCATTGGCCTCTACGCAATTTCTACTGCGCAGTCGATCGGGCAGTTCAATATCCTGGTAGGCGTTACCATGGCGCTGTCGATGGGTGCGGTGAGTTCCATGTCAGGCAGCGCGGTGGTATCCCGTTGGTTTACAGTCAGCCGTGGCAAGGCGCTGGGCATTGCTTCCATGGGCACCTCCATGGGCGGCATTATAGTTCCGGCATTGCTTGCCTGGTGGGTGGAGCTTTACGGTTGGCGTGGAGCACTGCAAAACCTGGCTCTCACCGCAGCACTGATCGTAATGCCCTTCATCTGGCTAACCATTCGCAGTCGTCCTGAAGATGTGGGCCTGCATGCGGAAGGTATACCCGCAGTATCCCAGCAAACTGGAACCGCACCGGCACAGGTACTGGGGATGGCAGATATCGTGCGTATGCGCGCGTTCTGGCTTATTGGGCTGAGCATGGGGCTGGTGTTTGCCGCCTTTTCTTCCATGATGGCCAACCTTGCGCCCTATGCGGCCCGCCTGGGTATGGGGGAGGGCGCGATTTCGACGATGATCGCAGTGCTCGCAATGGGTGGACTGATTGGCAAGCTTGTTTTTGGCACCGCTGCCGACAGGATTAATCTCAAGCATGGACTGTGGGCTGCTCACGCCCTGTTGGGCACTGCTTTCCTGATTTTGCTGGCCGAGCCTCCCTACCCGTTGCTGCTGGTGGCATCGGTCTGCTTTGGCTTGTCCACCGGTGGCCTGCTGCCCGTTTGGAATGCCCTGGTAGCCAGGATTTTTGGCGTAGACAGTTTTGGTCGTGCGATGGGTGCGATGGGGCCGTTGATTACGCTGAGTATTATGCCGGCCTATGCACTGGTTGGACGTTTGTTTGATACTACCGGTAGCTATAGCCTGGGACTCTGGGTGTTCAATGGCTTTATTCTCGGTGCCGCAGTCCTGCTGCTGCCACTCAAGATCGAGAGTTATTCGGGCCACTGAAGCGATGGGGCCATCGCTGGACTTTACCTGCATCGATGTAAGGGTGGGCTGCCCGCAGCGCTATCTGGTTTGAAACTTTTGCGGGTCGCGCAGACCTAATTCAGCAAGCGGGAGATTACTTCCTCCACCAGGGCAGCCGCACTCCAGGACAGTAATGGCACGAACAGGTAGAAGGCGAGCCGTAGGCGCGTGTGATCCCCTGACGGCCACTCCGGTAGTGCCTGGATTTCTGTGCGGCTGTGTAGTATCGCCGCCAGCCTTTCGGGGTTGGCGCTGGCTTGTATGAAGGTCTGGTCTGAATTAGGCAACAGGCTGGTGAGCTGCTCACATACGCTGTTTTTTTCAATCCGTATGCGCTGCCGGATGCCCAGTTGCGGAAACACATACATGGAAATAGACAGGCCGATATAGAACAGCGCCAGCAGCAGGCCAATGTAGCTGGAGCGTTCTGGCCAGGGGTTGCCCAGAATGGACGTGATGAGCACAATGCTGACTGCCCATAGCGCCATCAATGCGATGACAGTACCCGCCAGCTGCAGTCCATAGCGAGGAAAGGCGCCCAACTGCCCAATGCGCATCAGGTCGACCGCTACGACGTCGCGACCCAGGCGTTGCATCGCCGCAGAATCTTTCACTGCCATGGTGACTGCCGACAGGCCAAGAGACCAGGTAAGCCAGGCCGAAAGTACAGTCCATAGTTCGCCCAATGCTGCATCCGGTTGTGCCAGCCACTGTGAGAAACGTGCAAACTGCGCCTCCTGTAGCGTAATCGCCAGTAAAGCGCCCGCGATCATCGTCCACTGCAACCCGGGAAAAAGTTTATCGTCAAACTGACTTGTCAGCTTGCGCACCTGCGGGTCGTTGCTGTCTATTAGTGGCTGCAACTCCTTTAGGCATTGTCGTCCCGCTCGGCGTAGCAGGGGTACAGCCGTAACGAAATAGCCGGTTTGCATCAGTAGCAGCACCACGACGACGCCATCGAAAGTCGCTTGAGGCGAGCCAGCTCCCAGATGGCTGGCCCAACGTTCCAGGCCCACCCATACCAGGGTGCCGACAGCGGCCATCAGTATGCCGGCAAGCACGGGTGTATGTTTTATGAAACGGGTGAGCCGGGCAGGTGTTAGTGGTTCACTCCTGGCCTTGTCTTTCATCCTTGAGTTTTCCCATAATGCAATAGTCAGTCAAGTATAAGAAATATTAAGAGGGTAGTGGGAAGATATCTACTGTCAATCTTTTGGTTCGCGGTTTGTTACAAGGTTGCGAACGATTATTGATTCAGGCCTAAGCCCGCGGGCTCCTTGCCAGCGAAAAGAGGCATTTTAGTGTAATTGCCAGCAACTTTCTCTGTATTTGCCTGCTTAGCACTGTTTCCGTGGGCATTGTGTGAGCTAGTATTACGAACACTGTGTACTGATCACGAGAAAAGTAGTCATCAATAAAAAACTGATGCTGTGCAGCCTGGTTATTGCTGTACAGATTCTGATCACCTTGCCCGCGAGTGCACGCCAGGTCTCCACAGACCGTGGTTATTCACTGCCAGTGGGTACGTTTCTGGGATTCTTCCAGGAGCAGGGTGTGCCAGTAAGCCCGCAGGAGGCTCTTGCTTCAGATTTCCAGCCATCCAACAGGACGGTGCTGAGTTACGGTATTGGTGCCGACCCTGTATGGCTAAAACTCGAGGTCTCCAACAACAGTTCTGATGCACAGCTGCGGCATTTGCTATTTGAAACATCGTGGCTCGATGTTATTGACGTGTACTGGTTTCGAGATGGAGAGCTGCAGGCGCAAGACGGAGCGGGTGATCGCGCGGCGCGCCTGCCTCGCAATGACGCTGGTCGCCATCCGGTCTTTAATCACGCCTACGCGCC
>CBDTVJ010000308.1:0-5454 GCA_965363655.1 uncultured Halieaceae bacterium
CGGTGAAGTCATCATCCCGGTCCGCTGGCCGATAGAAGCGACAATTGCTGGCCTGGGGGCCGCAGGGAGCGCCGTCCGCTGCCTGGTTGTCGTAGTCGTACTCGGTATTTTCCAGACGCGCGCCGCCGCTGAACTCCCAGGGCGAATCGCCGCGGATGCGAACCTGGCTGTAAGCTGCCGCTACTGTGGCGTCAACCTGGTAGTCATAGTGCACGCCGGCCGGCTGGTTGGGACTGAAATCATTCTCCTGGGTTTCCTTCAGCTTGGCGTCCGTGTACTCCATATCAATGCCATTGCTCCAGCGCCATATTCCCGCGTCGGTATGCAAGGCCGTCCTGAGGCCCAGGCTGCTATGGTCGTTTTCTTCCACCGGCTGCCAGGGCAGGAAGTGCTGCAGGAACTTCATGTCGTTGTCGCGCAGGTAGGGGGTGATGGTAAGTGTATTGTTGTCATCCAGCGACAGGCTGGCACTGCTGTAAAAACGTGCTGACCACGCGTCCCGATAGGCCTCGGGGTTTGGGTTGCTGTTCTTGAGGTGGCTGTCATTGTAGGCCTGGTAGCCCCTGATGAACCCGGCTGTCTCCTGGTTCAGGTTTGTCGCATCGAATACCGTGCGAATATTCCAGCGTTCTCCGCTGTAATCGTGGCGCAATGTGGCTTTCTGCTGATCGTAGCCCGAGTCGTCCTTGTAGCCGCCATCGCTGCTGCCGTTGGCACTGATACTGAAGCCGTGCCTGCCCACCGTATTGCGGTAGTGGTACTTGGCGCGGTAATAATCATCCGGGCCTGCTTCCAGCGCCAGACGGTGATCCAGTGTCTCGGTGGGCGCTGCACTCAATACATTAATGACACCGTGCATGGCGTTGGAACCGTACAGCGCTGTTGCCGGCCCCCTGATAACCTCAATGCGCTGGGCCTGTTCGAAGTTGGCATCAAACAGCTGGTTGACGTTGCAAAAGCCGGGCGCGCGCAGGCTGATGCCGTCAGCCGCGGTAAAAAAGGCGCCACAGCTGCCGGCGCCGGTCAAAACTGGCGAGCGCAGGGCGATCAGGCTTTCCTGGCCATTGCCGCGGCTGATCCAGGCGCCGGGCACGCGTTGCAGGGCCTCGTTGATGTGGATGGCATCTACCAGCGCCAGGTCGTCACTGTTTACCCTGGACCAGGCCAGTGGCAGTCTGAGCGCGTCCTCCTGCACTCGACTGGCGGTGACCAGGATATTTTCCTCCACTAAGGCTTCAGCCTGGCCGTATTGGGCAGCAGTGCCCAACACGCAGAATGTGAGTACACAGCCGGGCACGAAGGTTAACAGGCGTGTGTACAGGGGAGGGCTGGCGCGCATCTGGCGGTCTCTGTAATGTAAAGGGGGAGGATTGTAGCGGATTCTGCCCGGCACCAGAATGCCCTGGCAGTGAATCACTGCTGTAACCCGGTTCTCGCACCAGATATTTGCGGTATACTCTGCCTCTTCGCGGGCCGGCTTACTCGCTGTTGCTGCTGCCCTTGACCCAATAAATGAGTAGAGGATTTTATCCATGTCTATAAAATACCTGGCGGCAATGGCTGCGGCGCTTTTGGTTCTCGGCGGATGTGCCCAGAGCAATACCGTGGGCTATACCGCACCCGAACGCGGTGATGCGGATTACCTGAAGGGTAAGAATACCCGCGCAGACGAGCTCTATCTCAATAGTAGTGCCTCTCCCGGTGGCAGGGATTTTCGCAATGTCTTCATAGCACCGGCTAATCTATCCAAGCTGCAGATCATACAGCCCGAGGGCGCAGGCCACGATGCGGACTGGCAGGTCAACGACGTGGAAGAGGGTGCTCTGCAAACAGCTATAGAGGATGAATTCTCTGCCGCGCTCGCTTATCAGTCGGCCTTCAACATTGTAGCAAGGAAAGACGAAGCTGAAATGGTGGTACACACCACCGTGGTTGCTATCCATCCCAACGCCAATCGGGAACAGGTAGCGGCGGGCGCAAAATCCGGTGGCGCGATTACTGTCAGCATCGCTTTGGTTGATGCTAAAAGTGGCGTGGTACTGGTGCGCTCAGTTGACACCAAATCTACTGATGATATCTGGGCGTTTCACCAGGTGGAAAATGGTGATGCCGCGGTTAACCTGATTTTCCGCTCCTGGGGCAACAGTATGCGCCGCGGAATTCTGCACCTGCAGGGCCGCTCAACTGATCCGCTGGCAGCCCCCATCATCACGAAACAGCAGAAATAGACGCAGCTGTCACTGCACTGTAAGGGCTCACCAGGGCCCTTTTTTGTTCTAGCCTGCGGCGATTACATTGGAATTTGTCGCAGCTGAACTCGGGCCTTCCTTATTGCGTACGGCGTCCGCCACGCGAAACATCGGCACCTTCAGCATCTCCACCAGTTCCTCGCTGGCGCCGGTCTGCGCCAGCGCCTTGTCCATACACAACAACCACTGGTCTCGTTCTTCCGGCCCTATGTGATAGGGCTCGTGAGGGGTGGTCATGCAGACCGTGCCGTATTTGTCAGCGTACAGCGGTGGGCCGCCCATCCAGCCAATGAGGTACTCTGCCAGTTTCTCCTTCATGGGAGAGAGATCCTCGGCGTGCATGGCACGCACACCAGAGGCCTCAGGCAGCGTATCCATAAGGTCGTAAAAGACCCGGGTGAGTTCGCGGATGCCGTCTTCACCCAGTATCTGGTAGGGGGTTTGCGGGGTGTCGCTCATGTGGTTCAATCCTCTGTCGCCGCACATTACTGGCTAATGTTTTGCCGCATTTTAACCTCTGTGGCGATAGTTTACCTGATATGGGTCACGGCTTGGGACATGCGGGGGTAATAGCCCTGGGACAGCCGGTGGCCATGCTGCTGGCGTTGGTATTGTTGAAGCTTGCCCTGGACGTGAAACTCCACCTGAGGGAGCACCAACCC
Organism: uncultured Halieaceae bacterium; assembly: GCA_965363655.1. GTDB lineage: Bacteria > Pseudomonadota > Gammaproteobacteria > Pseudomonadales > Halieaceae > Marimicrobium. Next base: position 2,912 of record CBDTVJ010000308.1, read on the forward strand.
AAGCCCTGATAATGATGTGCCTGTGGGCAGATCCTCTGCTAGAATCTCCGTCTTTTCCAGAATGCCCAGCGGCGTTCATGACCCCGGAACAGTGATTTGAACAGGACATAGACTATGAATCTGGCCGACAAGGTATTGGCAGTTAACGATGATCTTCCCATTCGCACCGATGCCCCCGTGCACAGCGGCAAGGTGCGCTCGGTGTACTGGCTGACGGCTGCCGATAGCGCCCGGCTGGTGGCGGAGCGCGGCTATGATGTGGCACCTGATGCTCCCCTGGCCATTATGGTGATTTCTGATCGTATTTCCGCCTTTGACTGTATCTGGCACGGGGAGGGCGGCATGCGGGGCGTGCCGGGTAAGGGCGCCTCATTGAATGCCATCTCCAATCACTGGTTTGGCCTGTTTCGCGAGCGGGGTTTGGCGGATAGCCACATCCTGGAGATACCCCATCCACTGGTGTGGATTGTGCAGAAAGCCAGGCCGGTGATGATTGAGGCTATCGCCAGGCAGTACATCACTGGCTCGATGTGGCGTGCCTATGAAAAGGGTGAACGCGCTTTTTGCGGCATCGAGATACCGGATGGACTGCAGCGCGACCAGAAGCTTCCCGAGCTATTGATTACCCCTTCCACCAAAGGAGTTCTCGAAGGTATACCTGGTGTCCCCGCAGTGGATGACGTGAATATCACACGCACAGATATTGAACAAAACTTCGCCGCCTTCAACTTCCTCAGTGATCAAGATATAGATTTATACGAGCGTTTGCTGGGCGAAGGCTTCGACGTGATCAGTGATGAATTGGCCAAGCTGGACCAGATATTTGTGGATACCAAATTTGAGTTTGGCTATGTCACCGACAAGGCCGGCAATGACAAGCTGATTTATATGGATGAGGTAGGCACGCCCGATTCATCCCGCATATGGGACGGGCCTGCCCACCGGGACGGCAAGGTAGTGGAAAACTCGAAGGAGGGCTTCCGCCAGTTATTGCTGGGGCATTTCTCCGATCCCGATATCCTGCTCAACAAGGGGCGTATGCCGGAGCGCGAGGCCCTGGCCCGCGATAATGCGCTGCCCACGGAGGTGTTGATGGCCGTTTCTGATACTTATGTTGGCCTGGCCGAAAAAATTATCGGCAAGAGCCTGCCCTTATCGGGTAACCCCAAAGCCGAAATCATTGAAGTCCTGCACCGAGAGTTCGCGCTGGTCGAGGAGCAATAAAAAAGCCCGGGAGAATATCCCGGGCTTGCAATGGCGCAGCGTGTTTAACGTCTTCCCAGCTTCCGTACGCTGGAGGGTGAAAAGTACGAAGGCCCTCTCACCTCTTTGACATCGTACAGCATTGGCGCGCTGTCATTAATCAGGCGCTCGACGATGTAGGCGCCAGCTCGCAGGTCGTGGTACATCTGGCTGCGACGGGTATATGCCTTGCCGCCGTACTCGTAGATGTTGTTGAACAGCACGACCTTCCACATCTCGCCGCGGCCGTCGTAGTTTTCGGTGATGGCGGTGAGTCCGGTGTCTTCATCCACATAGATACGGCGCTTGCCGTAAATGTGCCGTTCACCTTCGCGCAGCGTACCTTCGGCGACCCAGACCCGCTTCAGTTCGTAGCGCATATAGTCTGGATTGGCGTGGAACCTGGTCAGCAGGTCGTCGTAGTCAATGCTGGTGTCGTCGAAACGGTAGTTGTGATAGGGGATAAATATTTCCTGTAGTCCGATCATTTTCCACTCGAAGCGTTCCATGGAGCCATTGAAGCCGCGGGTCTCGTCCACGGTTTTCAGTCCGCCGGGACCATCCGGTGTATCAAAACCGACGGTTGGCGCGCGCCGCACACGCCTGGAGCCGGGCAGGTAGCGCCACACTTCGCGCGCGCTGCGGCTGTAGTCATACGGCTCAAAGATAGACGTGATCAGGCCCTTGTCGCGAGCCGGTTCAGTCACGTAGGTCATGATATAGCCACCGTATTCCCCCAGCTTTGGGTACTCATACTCTTCTGTCAGGGGGTTTTCGCGATTGATGTAGGGCGATTCCTGCAGCTGGGTGGAGCGACGCACAGAGCGCGTGCCATTGGGGAACACACCGATGTCGCTGTACTCTCCATCAGTGGTCAGGTAAGCCCCGGTCGTTCTGGTCAGCCACACCACCTCCGCACCGGTGGTGGGCTGCGGAAAGGCATTGCCACCAATAAAGCCCTTGATGCCCTCGTCGTTGTTGATCAGTTCGGTGTGCTCCGCGTTATAGCGTACCTTGGCGTGGTATTTCGGGTAGTAAGCAAACTCGCGGTGGCCGGGATAGACCGGCATGGCGAAAGTGTCAGGGTAGGTCTCGAACAGCGCAATCTGTCCGGGGCTCAGCCGATCACGGTATTGCTCCATATTGGCTTTGGTGATGGTGAACAAGGGTTTTTCCTCCGGCCAGGGGTCCGGGTAGGGGGTGCCGGGACCATCCCATTGCAAGCCCTCGGGCAGTCCGACGATTGCGCCTGTCCACTCGGGAATCAGGCCGTCTTCATTGCCTGCCTTGATGGCCCCCAT
>CBDTVJ010000309.1:0-5447 GCA_965363655.1 uncultured Halieaceae bacterium
GTCGAATTTTTCGATCTCCGGAAAGCAGACATCCACCACCAGGGTGCCCCCGGGGCCACGCTGTTCCATCATCTGCGGCAGGCGGTGCAGGGTCTGGGGGCCAAAGACCAGATCCACATAGGGTGCACGTCGGCCTATTTCCGCACCTTCCTGGCTGGCTACGCAGCCGCCGACGCCGATGATCAGGTCGGGATTTTTCTGCTTCAGGTGCTTCCAGCGACCCAGTTGGTGAAAAACTTTTTCCTGTGCTTTTTCCCTTATAGAACAGGTATTTAACAGCAGGACGTCGGCCTCTTCCGGGTCGTCCGTGGACACCATGTCATGGCTTATCTGCAACAGGTCACGCATGCGGGATGAATCGTATTCATTCATCTGGCAGCCGTGGGTTTTGATGTAGAGTTTCTTGCTCACCGGGCCTCTGCCGCGGGCATTCCGCGGAATCTGTCCTATGCTGAAAAGGGCAGCGGAGTATACAGAGTTCGCTGGGCCAAACCTAGCGCGAAAGCGCGATGGAGTCTGGTATTCTCTGCCCATGGTGGTAATATTGCCGCCCCCTGAAAATCAGGTGTACGAGAGAGCAATGTCAAACCAATCCGTCTACAAGGTAATCTTCCAGAACGGCAGCCAGGTGTTCGAGGTTTTCGCGCGTCAAATCTACCAGAGTGATATGTGGGGTTTTATCGAGGTGGAGGAGTTTGTGTTCGGCGAACGCTCGCAGATCCTGGTGGACCCCAGTGAAGAAAAGCTGAAAAACGAATTCAGTGGCGTCAGCCGCAGCTATATCCCCATGCAGGCCATTATTCGCATCGACGAAGTCGACAAGGAAGGCAGCGTCAAGGTCTCCGAGCTGGGTTCCGGCGATGGCAATGTGGCCAGCTTCCCTTTTGCGGGGATTCCGCCTGGGCAGCAGGGCGGTGAGGAGTAGCTGCTAGTAACAGCTGCTCAGTAATATGCGGCGGGCACAGTGCGCCGTGATCCTGGATGCTTGAGTTGTCTTGCCGCCATCCTCGGTGGTTAAAGCCTCATGCGGTTCGAACTTCAGGCCCTTATGAGGCTTTAACCACCGAGGATGGCTACACCGCAGTATACGGGTGGCTACAACGCTCCCGCGCCGACCGCAAGCGACATTCGCTACCGCTGTAACTTCTGCTTGATCGACGCGATTTTCACACAAATCACAAACGCTGCCACTGTGGCCTGCACATCTTGCAGCGCCGGGTACGTAGGCGACAGCCTGATATTGCTGTCTTCCGGATCCTTGCCATAGGGAAAGGTGGCGCCAGCGGGCGTCAGCTTGACACCGATATCCGCAGCCAGTTGCACCACTTCCCGGGCCAGTCCGGGCAGGGTGTTAAAGGATATGAAGTAGCCGCCTCGTGGTGACAGCCAACTGCCCATGCCCGCTCCGGCCAGTTCCCGCTCCAGGGTTTCCAACACGCATTCAAAGCGCGGCCTGATCAATGCCGCGTGGGCATCCATGTGGGCGGATAAGGCCTGTATGTCGGGTAACAGGCGCAGGTGGCGCAGCTGGTTGACCTTGTCCGGCCCGATGGTCTGGAAAGCGAGGTGTCGCTTCAGGGCGTCCAGGTTGTCCACGCTGCTGGCCAGGCAGGCGACGCCGGCCCCGGCAAAGGTAATCTTGGAGGTGGAGGCAAACTGGAAGACGTTATCCAGGGTGCCGTGCTGCTCACAGTAGGGCCGGATATCCACCAGCGGCTGTGCATCCTCGTACAGGGTGTGAATGGCGTAGGCGTTATCCCACATTACCAGGAAATGCGGCGACGCGATCTTGCCCAGGCGCGCGATCCGCTCCACAGTCGCATCGCTATAGACGCAGCCAGTGGGGTTAGAGAAGCGCGGCACACACCACAGGCCCTTGATGGCCTCGTCCTGCTGCACCAACGTTTCGATGGCGTCCATATCGGGTCCGTCATCGCGCATGGGAATGGTGATCATTTCGATTCCCAGGTGCTCGCAGATGGCGAAATGCCGGTCGTAGCCGGGCACGGGACACAGGAATTTGACTGTGTCGCTATTGCCCCAGGCAGATTCCGGTCCGCGCAAGCCTTCGCTGAGAGCGAAGTCAATAGTGTTGTACATCAGGGTCAGGCTGGAGTTGCCCCCGACCAGTGTTTCCTCCACTGGTAGGCCCAGGATGGAGCTGAACAGGGCCCTGGCTTCGGGCAAGCCCTCCAGTCCGCCGTAGTTGCGCACATCGGCGCCGTCTGCGGCATGGTAATTGCCGCTGAGGATGCCATCCAGGGCATCCGACAGGGCCACCTGCTCCGTGCTGGGCTTACCCCGGGTCAGGTCCAGTGACAGGTTCAGGCCTTGCAGGGCTTCGTATTGTTGCTGCAGGTTTTCCAGCTGTGTTGCCAACTCGGTGCCTGATAGCTGATCGATATGCACGGTGCGTCCTCTTGTTGCATGAGCTTTTGGCTCAATGGGGTTTGCCAGCCTGCTAGTATACTGACAACGGGTCCGGCGCTGAACGATTGATAGCACAATTACCTTGAAAAACCTGCATCGGGACGCATATTGAACTGATCGACGTGGAACGAACAGGAACTGGATTTCAATGAGTGAGCAAGAGCAACCGGTAGACGTTGAGGTAGTAGCACCCGGGGAAGAGGCGCAGGCGCCCGCAGTGGCCGACGATGTTTTGCCGGATACCCTGCACCTTATGCCCGTGCCCAACAGGCCCTTCTTCCCGGGGCAGGTGCAGCCCGTGGCTATTAATCCGGCGGAGTGGGGCAGTACGCTGGAGGCGGTGGGTAAGTCCGGCAATGGACTGCTCGGCCTGTCCTATGTAGACAAGGCAGAAGCCGCCACTGTGGAGCCGCGGCAGTTTCCTGAAATTGGTTGTGTGGTGCGCCTGCATAGTCCGCCTACCGGGTCGGATCAAGCCGGTCAGTTTCTCGCCCAGGGCATCAAGCGCTTTCGTATAGTACGTTGGCTGAGTGACAAGCCGCCATACCTGGTGCAGGTGGAGTATCCCCGCAGCCAGGGCGAGCGCGATTCCGATGAAATCAAGGCCTATGCCATGGCCCTGATCAAGGAAATCAAGGAGCTGCTGCCCCTGAACCCGCTGTACAGCGAGGAATTGAAGCAGTACCTGGCCAATTTCAGCCCCAACCAGCCCAGTTTGCTGGCGGATTTTTCCGCCGCGTTGACCACCGCTTCCGGTGAGCAGTTGCAGGAAATCCTGGATACGCTGCCGCTGCGCTCCCGTATCGAGAAAGTGCTGATCCTGCTGCGTAAAGAGCGCGAGGTCGCCGAGTTACAGGGCCAGATCACCAGTCAGGTGAATGATAAGGTGTCTGATCAGCAGCGCGAGTTTTTCCTGCGCGAACAGTTGAAAATCATCCAGAAAGAATTGGGTATCTCCAAGGATGACCGCACCTCAGATGCTGATATGTTCGAGGAGCGGCTCAGTAAACTCACCCTGCCAGAGGCTGTGGCCAAACGCATTGAAGAGGAGATGCATAAACTCTCGGTACTGGAAACAGGCTCCCCGGAATACGGTGTTACCCGCAACTACCTCGATTGGGCTACCTCAGTACCCTGGGGTGTGCACTCAGCAGACAACTTGAAATTAAAGCACGCTCGCAAAGTATTGAACGAGCATCATGAGGGCCTTGAGGATGTGAAGGAACGCATTCTGGAGTTTCTCGCGGTGGGGGCATTTCGGGGTGAGATTTCCGGCTCAATCCTGCTGTTGGTAGGCCCTCCCGGTGTGGGCAAGACCAGTATCGGCCGCTCCGTGGCAGATGCCCTGGGTCGTGAGTTCTATCGTTTCAGCCTGGGCGGCATGCGTGACGAGGCTGAAATCAAAGGACACCGGCGCACCTATATCGGCGCCATGCCCGGCAAGTTTGTGCAGGCCCTGAAGGAAGTGCAGGTGGCCAACCCGGTGATCATGCTCGACGAAATCGACAAGATCGGGGCCTCTTTCCAGGGCGATCCCGCCTCCGCGTTGTTGGAAGTGCTGGACCCGGAACAGAACAGTGAATTCCTGGATCACTACCTGGATCTGCGGGTGGATTTGTCCAAGGTGCTGTTTATATGTACCGCCAACCAGCTCGATACGATCCCCGGTCCCCTGCTGGATCGCATGGAAACCCTGCGCCTGTCCGGCTATGTGGCGGAGGAGAAACTTTCCATTGCCCGCCGGCACTTGTGGCCCAAGCAGCTGGAACGCCACGGCTTGAGCGACGAGCAACTGAAGATCAATGATGCGGGCCTCAAATACGTGATCGATTCCTATTGCCGCGAAGCGGGTGTGCGCAGCCTGGAGAAACAGCTGGCACGCATTATGCGCAAATCCATTGTCAGTCTGCTGGAGGGCAAGGAGAAGAAACTGCGCGTGGGTAAAAAAGACATCGACGACCTGCTGGGCAAGCCACCGTTTCAACCGGACAAGCCACTGCGGGGCCTGGGCGTGGCCACGGGCTTGGCCTGGACTGCCATGGGTGGCGCCACCCTGGCCATCGAGTCATCCCAGATTCATACGCTCAACCGCGGTTTTAAAATGACCGGGCGTTTGGGTGAGGTGATGAAAGAATCGGCAGAGATTGCCTACAGCTATGTCATCGGTCATCTCAAGGATTATGGCTGTGACCAGGATTTCTTTGACATGAGCATGGTGCACCTGCACGTGCCCGAGGGTGCTACGCCCAAGGATGGGCCCAGTGCGGGTGTCACCATGGCTACGGCCCTGGTGTCCCTGGCGCGCAAGGAGCGTATCAAGCGCCCGTTGGCGATGACCGGTGAATTGACGCTGACAGGTCAGGTGCTGCCGGTGGGTGGTATTCGCGAAAAGGTGATCGCGGCGCGGCGTTCCAAAATCATGGAGCTTATTCTGCCCCATGCGAACCGGCGCGATTTTGAGGAACTGCCGGATTATTTGCGTGAGGGTATCAATATTCATTTTGCCCGGAATTATCGGGAGGTGTTTGAGTTTGTGTTTCATGAGCATCGGTTGGAGAAGGCGCTTCATTAGGGTTTGAGTGGCGGCCCTTTGGGCCGCTGCATTGCTTTGGGTGGGGGTACCCCATTGCTCCAATACGGGCGCTTGCGGTGCGTGTGACATGGGGATTCTTGATTTACGGTCCACGTTTTTCTCATTGTTTGGGGAAAATCTTTGGGGCTCGTTATTCGCTGCGAATGTGATTGGTGGTGGGCGCGAGTTTTTGGGGTGGTGGCTCTAAGGTGGTGTGGTTTCGCACCGACGCCCTCCAAGTCCGCAATGGGGTACCCCCACCCAAATCAATGCGGGGCTCCGAATCGACTCATGTGGCACATTGGGAGGGCCGTCAGGGTAGAGGGGCTCAGGGTTATAGGCCATGCTTAGGCTTGCCGGGGGTTTTGGGGGATTTCGGCGAGGACTGCCCGAGTCCAGATTTTTGCGCAGCAAAAATTGTCGAGTTCCGCAGCCGCCCAAAACC
>CBDTVJ010000310.1:0-5413 GCA_965363655.1 uncultured Halieaceae bacterium
CGGTGTCCTGCCCCTGCACCCAATCACCGGACAACAGCAATGAAGACTGTTCAGGGCTGTCTTCAGTGAGCTGGTATTGGGGTGTCTGGTGCGTCATGCGTCCCTGCTGTGCAGTGAATGTACCCCAGTCTAGTTGTTGACAGGATCAAAATCCATGCGCTACTGCCAAGATCTATTGGAAGGGCAGGGCGGGTTTGCGCTCGGCGATGATGGCGTACGCTTTCTGGTAGATATCGGCTACCCTGGCCTGGTTGCCGGCCTCCCGACGCCGGGAAATCATGGTCATGGGAAACAGGAAGTCATCGCTTTCCTTATAACGCAGGGCGCGGCTGCGTCCCACCCTGTCCTCATAGATTACCCAGTGCATGTCCAGCTCTGTCGCCAGCAGGTCACCCATAATAAGGCCCATGGCCTGCAGCTCACGGGTCTGCTCCGGGCGCACCACACGCTTGTCCAGTAAACTTTGCAGTAAATCCAGGTCCCGGTCCCGTTGTCCCTGGAATTGGCGGCCCAGGTTTCTCGCCGCCAGGTCCTGCAGCGAGGTGCGCTGCTGTGCCATAAATTCCCTGTCCACAGTGGTCAGCTTACTGATACGGAACTCCTGTTGGGCGTGACTGACAGTGGCGCACCAGCAGACCCAGAAAATCAGTGCCAGGTGAAGAAAGAGTCGCGAGGTCATACGGTTTGTCTCCAGCGTTGACGTTGGCCGGGGCTATTCCCCGATGGTTCATTTTAGACCACAGGTTGTCATCCTGTCCCCGTCATGGATAATGGCGGGCTTCCACCCCGGGTAAGCGCAGTACAGCTGGCTCCGGACAGGTATTTACGCGGAGAAAGCAAATGATTACCGGCAGTATTGTCGCCCTGGTGACGCCCATGCAGACCGATGGCAGTGTCGATTGGGATGCCTTGCAAGGTCTTCTGGATATCCATCTGGAGGCAGGCACCGCCGCAATTGGCGCCGTTGGCACCACAGGGGAGAGTGCCACACTCAGTGTTCCAGAGCACTGTGAAGTTATCCAGTTTTGTGTCCGGCATTGCGCCGGCCGTATCCCGGTTGTGGCCGGCACTGGTTCGAATTCGACCTGGGAGGCTATAGAGCTGACCGAGGCCGCCGCCTCCGCCGGAGCTGATGCCTGCCTGCTGGTGACGCCATATTACAATCGCCCCACCCAGCGCGGGCTCTATGAGCATTTCAAGGCCATCGCAGAGGCGGTGGCGGTCCCCCAGATACTCTACAACGTACCCGGCCGTACCGCTGTCGATATGAGTAATGACACCATTGTTCGCCTTGCGGAACTGGATAATATTACCGGTATCAAAGACGCCACGGGTGATCTGGACAGGGGCAGGGACCTGATCCAGCGCTGTGCACAGGCTATCGCCGTATACTCCGGTGATGACCCCACTGCCATGGAACTTATCCTGGCAGGTGCCCAGGGTAATATTTCGGTAACCGCCAATGTGGCTCCTGGCCTGATGGCCGAGCTTTGTCGCCTGGCCCTGGCCGGCGAACGGTCTGCAGCGCAAGAGATTAACCAGCGTTTGACGCCCCTTAACGAGGCTCTGTTTCTGGAGGCAAACCCGATTCCGGTGAAATGGGCCCTGCAGCAACAGGGGCTGATTGAGGAGGGTGTACGCCTGCCACTGACGACTTTGGACGAGCGCTATCACGCACAGGTGCTGGCCGCGCTGGCAGCGGCGAGCCTGTGATGTCTGGTGAGGTAGTGATGCACAGAGGAGCTGTAATAGCGAAATTCCTGCTGTTGGGTGCGTTGATGCTGGCGTGTACCGGTTGCGGATACCTGTTTGGTGACAAGGGAGCATTCCGGGATCGCTCCCAGGATTACAAAAAAGCGCCGGAATTGCCGGTGATCAGTGTACCCGAGGATAAAGACACCCAGGCCCTGCGCGAAATCTACGTAATTCCCGAGGTGGAGGAAAAGCTCGTGCTGGAAGGCGAGTTTGAAGTGCCTCGTCCAGCGCCACTGGTCACCGGTTCCGGTTCTGAAGTCGTCCGTATCCAGAAGTTGGGTGACCAGAGCTGGGCCCTGATTGGGGTTGCTCCCGGGCAGGTCTGGCCACAGGTGCGTAGCTTTATGGCGGCGGCGGGTATGCAGGTTGCCAGGGTAGATGCCCGGGGGGGCATCATGGAAACTAACTGGTTGAAGCTCGAGGATGCTCCCCTGCCCAGCCGTTTTCGCTTCCGTATGGAGCAGGGCGTGCAGCGCGGCAGCAGTGAACTGCATGTGCTGCAGATGAATCAGAGCAAGGACGATAGTGAATGGCCTGCCCAATCTGACAATCCCGAGCAGGAAGCCGAAATGCTGCGGGCGGTGGCGCAATACCTGGTTGATAGCGCTGACAGCGCGCCTGTTTCCATGATTGCCGAGCAGGGCATCAGTGCCGGTGGCAAGATTTCCATGCAGGAAGCGCCTGAAGGCTACACTTACATCCGCCTGGCACTGCCCTATGACAGGGCCTGGGCATCGTTGGGGCGCGCCCTGGAGAAATCTGCCTTTGAAATCACCGATCGCGATCGCAGTGGTGGCCTTTACTATGCTCGCTTTCTCGGCCCCGACGGAGAGCAAGAGGCAGGTTGGATGGACTGGCTGTGGGATAGTGATGAAGAGCACCCGATGGATGGACAGGTGTTCCTGGTATCCATGCAGCGCGAGGGAGAGCAGGCAGTAACGATTCGCCTGCGGCCGCAGGATGAAGCAATCAGCTTTGATAAGCGTGAAGAGCAGGGAATGCTGGCGCTGATCAAGGGCAATATCAACTGATTACAACGGCTACAGGCGGGGTTCTGGCTGGTGCAATTTGCTTCATTGGGGTCAGGTAGCAAGGGCAATTCGACCCTGGTCCGCGCCGGCGATACGCTGGTAATGATCGACTGCGGGTTTTCCCTGCGAGAAACCACCCGGCGCCTGGAGCGTCTGGGTGTTCAGCCACAACAGCTCGATGCCATCCTGGTCACCCATGAGCACTCCGATCACAGTAGTGGCGTTGCCGCGCTCTCTCGCAAGTTCGAGATACCTGTCTACCTGACGCATGGAACGTCCGGTACCGGTCGTTGTGACGGGGGTTTTGAACAGCGCTGTTTCGATTGTGAGGACAGCTTTGGCGTGGGTGAATTGCAGGTCAAGGCGGTGGCGGTTCCCCATGATGCAGCGGAACCCTGCCAATATCGACTGACCTGGCAGAGCCACACGCTGGGCGTTTTAACGGATCTCGGTAGCGTTACCCCTCATGTTATTGATAACTTTCGCAGTTGCCACAGCTTACTGCTGGAATTCAATCACGATCTCGACATGCTGCTGGCGGGACAGTACCCGCCACAATTGAAGCGTCGAGTGGGCGGTGATTGGGGGCACCTGAACAATGACCAGGCAGCAGCCCTGTTGCGACAGATCGACCACGACGATCTTCGGCACCTGGTGGTAGCCCATATCAGCGAGAAAAATAATAGCAGGACGCACGCCGAAGCGGCGTTGCTCTCGGTACGGGAATCGCTGGACGGTGTGGTGTTCGCGGAGCAGTCCGGCGGGTTCGGCTGGCTGAATCTCGCCTAGTGTTCCCGCTGCGTTGGAGCGGTTAGCCGATGGTGCTGCGGGAGCCCTGCTGGGGCGGCAGGTCTGCGTCCCGTTGGCGTTTCCAGCGACGATTACTCCACAACCAACTCTCGGGTTCTGCGCGAATAGCCTGCTCCGCCATCTTCACATATTGCTCGGTAATAGCCTGGCCATCGTCGTCATAGGGGGGCTTGGCCAGCGGGTGAAATTCGATGTCGTAGTAGCCGCGGCTGCTGCGTCGGCACTGGGCGAATATGACAGGAAAACCTGTCAGCCTGGCGATATTCTCTGCCCCCGGGTGAAACGCGGCCTGCTGATTCATGAAGCTGGTCCAGATGCTACGCTCCCGCCGGATAGGTGACTGGTCAGCTACCATGACCAGGAAACGGAATTGGCGGCGGTTGCGCAATATGTCTTTGGCGGACAACTCCAGGGACAGCGGTCGGGAGCCGAAGCGGCTGCGGATTTCGAAAATCAGTTTGTCCGCCGCCTTGTTGTGCAGGGGTTTGTAGACAGGGTCCATGGGTATGCCCGACGCTGCAGTAGTACCGTGCAGCATCCACTCCCAGTTACCCTGGTGAATAGTGAGCACGATGACGGAATCCCGGAAATCATTGCTGACCTGGCGCAATAGTTCCGGATTGATAACGTTCACCCGCTTTTGAAATTCCGCTTTGTCCATGCGCCTGGCCTTGACGATTTCAATGGCCACCTGGGTGAGTTGCCTGTAGAAACTCTTCTCCAGCTCAGCGCGTTTAATGTTGTCCTTTTCGGGGAAAGCCTTTGCCAGATTCTCGCGAACAACATCCCTGCGATAGCCCACCAGGAAATAAAGAATGAGATAGGCCAGCCAGGCCAGGGCATAGAGCAGGGGGAAAGGTAGGTAACTGAGCAGGCGGTAGAGAATCATTGACCGCTGGCAATCAGCTGAAAATTGATAAGTCCCGATTGACAGTGAGCAGACATGCTAGCGGCAGTGCTGTGGCAGGATCAGGGTTTCCAGCTGTTCGAAACTTCCGCTGCGCGGGCACTGCAGCGCGGGGTTTCCGGAAAGGTCCAGGTGGCGCAGGGCCGCCAGCCGTGACAAGGGCACGGGATCGATAATTGCGTTGTTGTCCAGGTACAGCTCTTCCAGGGCCATCAGCCTGCTGATTTCGACGAGGTTGCGAATATTGTTGGACGACAGTCGCAGTGCCTGGATTCCTTCAAACGTGCCCAGCCCTTCCAGGTTTTCGATGCCAGCGTGGCTGCAGTTGAGGGATGACATTTTCTGCACGGCTGTGATCGAACCATCGCTAATCGCCTGCTCCAGGCAGCCGCGCAGGGCTGGGTCAGGCGCCTCGAAATCACTGAACAGGGGGTCCGGGGTATACACAACCTTGTCGTTTACCCGAAAATCATAACCCTGGCAGGCCGCAAGCATGATCAGGGCCGGGCTCAGGAGGTAGAAAAATAGACGTTGCAGCATGCTCTGTGCTCTCTAATTATTGCCCGGGGTCGCTAATTGCGGTTATTCCGCATGCGTCAGGCGTAGCTACCACGCCGCCGGCCCTTTATAATGCCAGCAGTAGCTGTAGAGATCACTAGTGGCTTGCGCCAATAAAGACGAGTGTTGAGATGTCAAAAACCCCTGATGCAGGACATTCAGGCCGAGCCGGCAGCACTGGCTCGAATGAGCCGAATACCGGAAAAAATGATAGTGGTGACACCGGGTTGCAGGACGCCATCAGTATAGTCCAGCGGGGCAACCTGAAAGCACTGGAAAAGACCCTGCGTAAGCAATGGCGTATGGGCCAGAATATCGTGTTGTGCTGGAGTTCGGATGAACGCGGATTGCT
>CBDTVJ010000311.1:0-5411 GCA_965363655.1 uncultured Halieaceae bacterium
CGCTTGCAACCTGGTCGACTACCCTGGGTTTGCTGCTTATAGGCCTGAACAGTTATGAGAGAAACGTAGATGCCCTCAAAAATCGACTTTCAGGAGAGCGCAAACCCCTGACTCAGGAAGGGTACCGTCAAACCAGCTTTCCCGAGCATGATAAAGTTGCTAGTAGCAATCAGGAAACCACCCACTTCAACTCTAAAAAAACACTTACCCTGAGATCCCGATAGCGCTGAACACTGGTTAGTTGCTGCTGGGGTTTTACCAGAACACACCAGTTTAGCTGTGCAAGTGCAGCACTGATTGCAGCCAGCGGCTTATCTCCTGTATTTCCTCCAGACACACTTCGTGCCCCATCGGGTATTCGCGCCATTCAACCACATAGCCAGCACTCTTCAAGGTCGTAACAGCGGACTTGCCCAAAGCCATCGGCAAAACCACATCCTGCTGGCCGTGGCACATGAGAACAGGAATCTGGGCGTTGGCCCGCGCCTTTGCAGTACCCAGGCTCTCACCATCGGCAAGAAAGGTGGACAAGGCGAGAATTCCTGCAAGGCGCCTCGGGTAATACAGTGCAGTCTGTAAGGCCAGCACGCCACCCTGGGAAAAGCCAGCCAGGACGATCCGCTCAGCAGGGGTCCCGCTATCAATCTCATTCTGGATTAGATCGTGAATCTGCAGAACGGATTTTTTCAAGCCTGGCAAGTCGGCATCACCGCTGGGGTCGAAATCAAACCACGCACGCGCACGTTGCCCGCCGAAGGCGGTAACCGGCATCTCGGGAGCGTGGGGAAACACAAAACGAACAGGCAGGTGGGCTGGCAGGCGCAGCTGCGGCACGATGGGTTCGAAGTCGTGCCCGTCAGCTCCGAGGCCATGAAGCCAAATAACGACTGCGACCGGAGCAATTGCCGGGTCTATTTCTACTGTTGATAATGGGACAGACAGCATAGCTATTCTTTTTACTCGCTGGTAGCCAGCGCCTTCAGTTCAGGTACGCCGCATATTGCCATAGCACTTTCAGCATAACCACCTCAAGGGCACACCCAAGGAAACCAGTGCGCGAATTTTGGCTGCACAGAAGCAAGATTTTGTCGAAAGCTGTACGGGGATCATCGAGCTGGATTCCGGTACTGATAGAGCTGGTAAATCAGCGTGCTACGGAATGCCTGCTTGCCGAAAAAAATCCCTCAACATGTCATAAATATCGGGATGGTTAGCGATGTGAACATGACTCATTCCCGAAAACACCTTGCCGCTGGAGAAGGGAATCCGACGGGCGGGATCCGCAGTATTGCCCGAGGCACTGGGCAAACGCACCAAGAGATCTCCCAGCAGCTTTCCCAATGGATGTTCCGGGTCTTTGGACAGGGTTGCGGCAAAAAAATAGTAGCCCACCCCATCTACCAGTGGGATGTCCAGCCGGGCATTGGCAAACAGGGCGTCGGGATGCCTGCCTGACCACTCCTCGTCAACGGTATAACCGTAGCGCAGGTCCTTGATGCCAGCTGAACGACTATTGAGAAAGCGAGCGGGGACTTGTGCTGCGGCAGCATCGACTCGACCTAACACCCCGGTCAGTAAATTGACCGCCTTTTCCAGGGGCGCGCCAAGATTGGGGGCACCGACACAAGCCACATGGCGAAGTTGTTCGATCCACGGCAAATTTTGCTGGCTGCCATAGCGGGCGGCGCTGCGCGCCACCAGCCCGCCCATGCTATGGCCGACCAGCGCAATCTCAGCAACTGGCAGCGGATATTCTGCCACCAGCTCATCAATCAGACTGGCCAATTGACGTCCATTGTCGGAGATATGTCGGCCAGTGTTGTAGCGGATATAAACGGGTGTAAAGCCCAGGTCATCATGCAGCCGTGAACCGAAGCTTACCCCCGTATCGCCGTTATAGTGCTCAGCCGACGAGAGTGTCCACAGCCATTCCGTAGCCGCCAGGCTATGCACAAACACGCAGATCTTATTGCTGGGATTGGGAAACGCAGCGGCCAGGCTTGCAGCCGTGGGCAGCAGGACTCGCCCGTTGTGACGCAGTGTCATTCCCGCATCCAACGCGCTGTTCTTCCGAACCAGGTAATCTCCCCACAAACCGTTCAGCGGGGCCTGTAAATAATCAACACACCACGCGAGTGAACCGGCAGCGGAGGAATGCATAGGTGTCACGAGTTCATGCCTGTCCACTGGGTGCGATTGCTCCAAACCCGCCTCAGCGACATTGGCCAGCGCATTCACCGACACACGGGTGGCGCCGTTAATGCCCCGAATCGACTTGAACACCGCACCGGCGATGCCACCCTGGATACCAGTAACAACATTAGCTACGGTTTTAACGGGCTCAAAAAATGCAAAACGCCGCACCGTGCGCGCCACAATCTCATTGTGAGTTAGCTCGACCAGATTGGTCGTCTCGTCAACCACGTCGAATATAAGGTCGGTAAATCCACGTAGCCGTTTCATAGACTACCCCGCCTGGCGATCATTAAGCTCTAAACCAGTCCAGGACTTGCTGTTGCACCCGTGCATCATCAAGCAGGTCGAAGTGATTCTTTTCGTGAAAAACCCTGCAGTTTTCGGCTTTGATATTCAAGTGTCGCAGGTCGTCCCTATGAGACCCCGTAGCACTGTCCAGGCGTACCAGAAAATCCCCCAGAACGCGTCCCTTTGGGTCGTGCCTATGACGGCCAAGGGTAGCCGCTGCGAAGTAATATTCGACATTCGGCAGTAATGGCACCACCTCGCGCGTATCGGGTCGGGACTCATCCGGGTGGTAATCGCGCCAGTCTTCATCCAGCAGGTCGCCGTGGCGTAAATCCTTGATCCCCGCGCTACGCCGCTCGCCAAATGCCAATGGCTCGGTATACGGGATGCTTCGCATGGCTGCGTTCAGGCTGTGTCCCGCTTTGGCTACTACCGATCCGTGATGCGGAGTGCCCAGGCAGATTACCCGCTGCAGCTGTGACAGCCAGTTACTCTCCGACTTTGCCGCATACCAGCAGGCGCTGCGGATAACCAGTCCGCCCATGCTGTGCCCGATCAGGGACAGGGATTCAACCGGCACTGGCCAGGCTGCGCACAGTTGCTCAAGCTGCTGTGCAAACTCCTGTCCGTTGGTGGAGATATGACGCCCGGTGTTATAGCGCAGGTACAGTGGCGTAACATCCTGCTCCTCATGCAATCGCTGGCCTATGCAGAAAGCACCGTTCCTGCTCCAGCTTAACTCCGACATGCTCAGTCCATGCACCAGCACCACCAGATGTGGGCTGGCCTGCGGCATAGCAGCCGCCAGTGCCTCCCGGTCCCGCGGCAGTGGGTGCTGCGGCGTCATCAGGCACATGGTGGTTGCCAGCGGGTTGCCGGTGGCTTCCAGGTGATCGCCAAATGCACCGTTCAGTGCCGCTATGGTCCTGATGGCGCGACTGGTGAGCTGCGTTTCGCCCGCTGCATCCGGAACTAACCCGATCGATCGATCAACAACTGCACCCAGTGTGCTGTTGATAGCTCTGATACTCATATAAACGCCTGCGGCGATGACCCCATGCGCCTGGGAGGGTCGATCAGGTTGAGCTGACCAGGGCAGCGGGTGCCGCGCAATTGTCTCGTGCATTCGCTCAACGGTGTTGGTAATGCCGGTTATCGAGTCGAATGTCAGTCTGGCGGTACCTTGCACCACCTGTGTCAATGTCGGTGTGGCCATGGAAGTACTCCGTTCGATTGTACGGGATGTTAGTCGGCTGCCTTCTTACTGCCTGCAGGTGCTTTGGCGGCTGATGCTTTCTTCTTGCGCTGCGGTGCGGGTGGGGTAACAGCGGATTCTTCTGCGGGCGAAATCAGCCCGCCCAGGCACTCAAGACAAAGCAGTACGGCGTGCGGTCCGGTTGGTACACCTATCGCGGCGCGCTCGCCCATCGGTAGAATGGCGTTACACTCTTCACAAACACCGTTCTTGTTGAGGATTGCTTCCTGCCAGCCAATCACGGAGGTCGCAGTGGCGGGCTCGACGGCGGGTGGGGCCAGCAGTGCAGCCTCGCTTGTTGCAGAGACCGCCTCCCTACCCGTCAGCGCTCGTGCTATCTGTGAACTGTCTGTAACTACACCTTCTACCAGATCGAAGGTATGCAGCAGCACGTTGCGTACGATGGTAGAAACCGACAGACCAAGTTGCTCCGCGCGGTCGCGCAACTCGTCATCAAGTTGCTCTGGAATACGCGCCTGCAATACCCGATCCTTGGTGCGACGACTCTTGCGCCCCCGGCGGCCTGGTTTGTCCGTCATAGTGCTCTCCCCCGACTGAATGGCAATACCTGTCAATGTGGCCAGTGTAATTCTTATGTAATACATAAGTCAATTTATGTAATACATTAAATTACAGGCACATGCCAATCCTTCGTGCGGGAGCCGGGGTAACTCAGCCTTTACAGGGCCTGAAGCTGCTATTTACAGGGTAAATTCCTGCAGGTGGTTGTCGATATGCAGGACATGCGCAATGGCGTAGTCGGGTTTGTTGAGCGACCCAAAGGCGAAATGCGGCTGTAGTTCGCCTGCATAGCTGTCAAAATCGCGCAATGCAGTGGTCAAACGATTCATTGCCAACATAACATCTCCTTCAGCCACAAGCGGCGGAGCGCCCGGAATCACCTCATCCAGGCTGTGGCTCATCGCACCCCTGGCCGAAAATATGGAAAATGCCAGTTTTCCTGCAGTGTACTGGAACGCCGCAGATTTACTTTCCGGAAACCCTGTCATGGAGAACTCAACGCTTTGAGCGCAGTGATTGAAAACCTGTGATGCATTCCAGACGCCCGATTTTTCGATGGTCTGGGAGGCCAAACTGTCGAGCTTTTGCAGGATAACCGCGACACTGAGTGATGAGTGATCGTGGTCGGAGCCCAACCATATATAAGCACCGCCAACGGTCGACAAAGCCCCGCCAAGCGCCAGGTACTGAATCATCTGTCTACGCTGCATAATATAAACCTGTTGTCGGCCGCCTCGCAGCAGGCGCCCGTAATGATTGGGCCGAATGAACCGGCCTATCCAGAATAATTATTGAGCGCTGAACTGCGCAGCCATCGCTTTAAGTAGTTCAACGTCTTCGGGGGTTGGCGTATAACGTCCGCCACACCGCGCGTCAGTTTTCTGTAGTAGCGTGGTCATTTGCCTGGTAAGGGGAATGGGGTCGCAACCATGGCCGGTTTCACAGATCATATCGAACTCTGGCCTCGCTTTGACATGACAGGCAAAGCAATTGCCACCAAAGCGGTTCACCACATCAACAAGGCCCCGCTTGCTGATTTGCGTACCTTCGGCCGACACGGTTAATTCGAAAAACTCCCAATCCTTGGTAGCGGCGCTGAAACCCGCAGGATGCTTAACCATGACCTCCCCTGGCACCAACTGCACAACAG
>CBDTVJ010000312.1:0-5406 GCA_965363655.1 uncultured Halieaceae bacterium
GTCATACTCCGGGATACGCGCCTAAATGCCGCGAAAATCGCCGAATTCCATTAATATCAATCGTTTGCGGCGAAAGGTCGAAAGCCGTTAAAAATACCACACAATCTTGAGAATGGCTCGCTCATCCTATACCCTTCGCCGCTTATATCTGCCCTGATCAGGGGAAATTTACATGCATATGATTATCAAGCGTCTAATCAAATGGTTGGTACGCGCGATTTCGGTATTTTTACCAGAAGAAAAAGCCCATGAGCTGCAGCGCTGGCGCCGTGGGAAAGAGGAATTCTGGAAGTACAGGCACTGCGAATACATTTTTGCCTCCTACGGCAAGAGCGGGCGTACCTGGGTGCGGGTGATGATCTCCCGCTACTTCCAGCTGGTGTACAAACTGCCCGATAACATCCTGATGGGCTTTGATAATTACACCCGGCTGAACAAGGACATCCCGAAAATATTTTTCACCCACGACAATTACCTGCGCCATTACACCGGTAATGTGGACTCCAAGAAAGACTTTTACGACAAGAAAACGGTGCTGTTGGTGCGTAACCCGATGGACGTGGCGGTGTCCCAGTTCTTCCAGTGGAAGTATCGCATGCGGCCGGAAAAAAAGGTGATGAACAATTACCCGGAACACGAGGCGGATATTACTGTCTACGATTTTGTCAAGCATGAAGGCCAGGGGCTTGCCCATATTATCGCGTTTATGAATGCCTGGGTCACGGAGTTGCCGAACATCAAGGATCTACTGGTGGTGCGCTACGAAGACCTGCGTTCCCACCCGGAGCGGGAAATGGGCAGGATTGTCGAATTCCTGGGCCTGGAAGCCAACCCGGAATTCCTCAGTGATACCGCTGAGTTCGCCTCAGTAGAGAACCTGCGCAAGAAGGAACAGGAAAATTATTTCTGGCGCAGTGGCAGCCGCGTGCAGGCCAAGGATGTGAACGACCCCAACACTTTCAAGGTGCGCAAGGCCAAGGTTGGCGGCTACCGGGATTACTTTGACGATGATCAAGTGGCAGAATTTACTGCTATGGTAGATTTAAGCCTGTTGCCCGAATTTGGCTATACCAGCGGGGAGACCAGAGAGGCCAGCTAATGGATAAATGCGTATTCATCCACACCAATGAGCGTCAGTGGCTGGGCGCACTGGTATCGGAGTATTCCTTCCGTCGCAATTCTGCCAGCGCTGACCAGTTTGATGTCAGGTTTATTCACACCCGCGATTACCCCTATCTGAGCGCGAAGGAAGGCCAGAGTTTTTTGCGCGGTGGTACCAGCCGGGTGTGGCGTATGGAAGACCTGCAGTCCTTCACGCCGCTGCGTTTTATGCCACCCAAATTGATGAACTGGCAGGGCAGGGCGGTGGTCACCGACCCGGATGTGTTTGCCGTAGGAGACGTCTGCGAATTGTTGCAGCGGGATATGGCTGGCAAGGCCGTCATGGGGCGCCACCGCTCAGGTAAAGAAGGCAAGGCGGCCCAGGTCGCCACCAGCGTCATGCTGATGGATTGCGCTCGCCTGCAGCACTGGCAGCCTGAGGAAGAGTTTGAACAGTTATTCCGCTCGGAAAAAGATTACAAGGAGTGGATAGTGCTGGGCTACGAAGATCCTGACAACATTGGCTACCTGGAAGACTGCTGGAACGATTTTGATCATCTCGATGGCAATACCCGCTTGATACACAACACCAAGCGCAAGACGCAGCCGTGGAAAACTGGCTTGCCAGTGGATTATACGCCCGCCAACAAATTCAAGAACAAGCCCCTGTTGGCGTCTGCCAATCGCCTGCGGGCCAGGGTGTTTGGGGAGTATGGCCTGCTGGGGCGCTACCAGGAGCACCCTGATCCTCGGCAGGAGGAATTCTTTTTTGGCTTGCTGAAAGAGTGCCTTGAGTGCGGTCATGTCAGTGAAGAACTGGTACGTGATGAAATGCGCAAGAACCATGTTCGCCACGACGCCTTTGAGGTGTTGGACCGTACCCCCAAACTGGAGCGCAAAGCAGCATGAATTACCTCAATATCGAGAAGTTGCGCGGTTTGTCACGGGACGAATTCCTGACGATCAAGCCCTACCCCTATTTCAACAGCGAAGGTGTACTGACGGAATCCGGCTTCCAGGGTTTGCTGGCCAACATGCCGCCGATGGATTTGTTTGAACAAAAATTTGGTTATGAGCGCCGCGCCGGGCAGGCGCCTCATGACCGCTACTCCCTGGAGTACACGCATGGCATGGCCGTGCCGCAGCCCTGGAAGGAATTCATCGACGAGCTGCGCAGCGATGCCTACCGCAAGGAAATGGAGCGCCTGCTGGGCGCCAAAAAGGTCGAGTTTCGTTTCCACTGGCACTACACCCCGTCGGGGGCGGATGTGTCACCCCACTGTGACGCGCGCCGCGAACACGGCTCCCATCTGTTCTATTTCAACTCCGAGGAAGACTGGGATCCCGCCTGGGGCGGTTCCACGCTGGTGCTGGACGACGGTGGGCGGCTGGATTACAACACCGCCCCCGCTTTGGACGAGTTTGACAAGGTGGTGGAGTGTGACTCTATCGGTAACTACAGCTCGCTGATGTTGCGCACAGACCACGCCTGGCACGCGGTAAATCCTATCGACTGTCCTGAAGACCGCTTGCGCCGGGTTTTCATCGTGGTGGTCAATCCCGACAAGCTGTTCTGGAAAGTGCGTGACCGAATCATCGGTAAGACCATCCAGCGTTTCTAGAATCACTGAAGGCGCCTGTTCCGGGGGGCAGCTCTCTCTGCAGAGGCAGGACCTGCACCTGTGGCGCTGTCCGGCGCGCATGGTCGTCAGTTCCGATGATTTCAAGCGCCGGGTTTTATCCCACTATGCAGCGGTCGCGCCGCAAGAGTGGTGTTTTGAGGTCGGCGCCAGGGGCAAGCCAAAACTTGTTGGGCCTGACCTGCCTGAGCAGCTGCAGTCGTTGCAGTTCAACCTGAGTCACAGCCGCGACTGGCTGGTCTGTGCGATCAGCGGGGCAGCGTCGGTGGGCGTTGACCTTGAGTACTGCGACCCCGGACGCGATACCGGCAAGCTGGCGCAGCGCTTCTTTCACCCCGAGGAGGTGGGCGTAATCGAGGCTTGTGATACTGCTGAGGCTGTCGATCGTTTTTACGATTACTGGACTCTCAAAGAGGCGCGCGTGAAGGCAAGCGGTGAAGCACTTGCCCTGGCACTGGATTCGAACAGCTTTGAGCTGTCCTTCCCGGTACCGGGAGGTATCGGCGCTATTGCGACACGGGCGCCGGACAGCGCTGCGACTGTGCAGTATCTCCTGTGGGATCTGCCAGCGGGTTTTCGACTGGCGGTATGCCGCCTCGGTGACCTGGCACTGCCACCGTGTTTGCGCCTGCTGGAACTGCGAGCAGAGGGTGTGGCGGCAGAGTTTGAAGCGTCGTTGCGAGCCACTTCCATGCAGCGCTAGAGGATTACTGCAGGAACTGAAAAACGTATTTCCTGTTACACTGTGCCCCTTGGCGCCCACCTACGAAAGCTATTGATTATGTTTATTGAGCAATATTTCAGTGAGCCTAACGGCAACTTATGTTTCACCAAAGAGCAGGGCAGTAATTTTGCCAAGCAGGTTGCAGACGATTTCAACCCGCTGCACGACAAGGACGCCAGTCGCTTTTGTGTGCCCGGCGACCTGTTGTTTGCCATTGTGCTGTCCAGGTATGGCCTCAGTCAGCATATGGAGTTTATGTTTTCCGGGATGGTGTCAGCCGGGACAGAGCTGATATTACCTGACGCCGCGCCGGAAATGCACATCAACGATGCCCAGGAAAAACAGTACCTGAGCGTCAAGCGCTCGGGTGATATTTCCCATAGTGAGTCCCCGATCGAAAATCTCGTTCGCAGCTATGTCGAGTTTTCCGGCCATACCTTTCCGCATATCCTGGTGCCGCTACTGGCGGAGCAAAATATGATGATCAACCCGACCCGACCCATGGTGATGTACCAGAGTATGTCTATTGACATGGATCGCCTGGACTTTGAGCAGCCTGCGCTACAGATTGATCACAATGAACTTGAAATAAACGGTAAGCGCGGCAGCGTGCTGCTGGCATTTAACTTTGTGGATGCGGGAGAGATTGTCGGGCGCGGTCGCAAGCATATGTTACTGAGTGGCTTGCGTGAGTATGACGAGGAGATCATTAAGCAGGCGATCGCTATCTACAATGACAGGAAAAAGACACTTTCCTCGGCGTAGTAGCTTAGTAGCGCAGTGGTGCTGCGCCGGGCCTTACTGTCCTTTGCCGCTTACCTGTTTTTCAGGTGATAGTTCTGCGATTCGAGCATCAACCGCCGCCAGTTCGTCGCGCAGGTGGTTTTGCAAAATAATAAATGCTTGATCTGCCAGCAGGCGCTCTGAGACCAGGTCAGCGAAAGCGGCCCGGCGCAGTGCTTCCATTTCATCGTGTCGCACAAGCAGTTCATCGTATGTCAGTGCCTGCATATCCGTCGCCAGGCTCTCTACCTCCAGCAAATAACCATCAATCCGGTTTTTCATGCGTCGACGCAGCCATTCGCGCAGTGCAATAAAAATTGAAAATAGCCCCAGTAGCAGTGTTACCATAAGACTTAGGGACTCGGCATATTCAACGAAAAACGGTGGTTCTTCCCGTTGATAGTACCCGGTTGCGCCTGGATGATAGGGAATGGGTGCTGTTGAGGGATCGTAGTGTTCTCGAATCTTGCGGGCTACCACCAGTGCGCTGCCCTCCAGACCGGACTTCCCCGAACGGTAGCCGAAAATGGTGGCGGTAATATTGCGGACCAGTGCTTCCTCTATGTCTTCGCGGGCGACCAGCATCGCCGTGACACTCACAGTGTGTGTCGCCTGTCGGGGTAACCTGACATAGGTGGAGCGTGGAATGATGTCACGCTGCACACCCGGTATAACCAGTTCCAGGGCGTGCGCCTCATCGCCCAGTTCCTGGGCGCCACTCAGGGTGATGAAGCGAATTTCATCGCGCTGGGCCATGCCGGCAATCAGGCGTGAGGGCAGGGCGGTTAGCATAAAGGCAGCGTCGATGCTTTCATCGGCAAGGGCTGCTGCGGCCTCCCGCGGCGTCATTACCAGGTCGTTGCCGACTGTCACACCAAAGTGTTTCAGTACTTCCTGTGACAGTTCGCGAGTGCCGGATCCTGCGCCTCCCAGGGATACGTTGGCGCCTTCCAGATCATAGATGGTCTTGATCGTCGCGGCGTCGGATGTACTGATCATCATGTGCAGCACCTCGTCGTACAGCGAGGTGATCAGGCGGGCATTGGTCGCGGGTGAGGCGTTGGCCTGTACGAATGCCAGATCGACTTTGCCGTTGGGGTCGCCGATCAAGCCCATGTTTTCGGTGCTGCCATCGGTGGTGCGTATCACCACTTCGCT
>CBDTVJ010000313.1:0-5386 GCA_965363655.1 uncultured Halieaceae bacterium
ATGGGGAACATGATGCCATTGGACAGGTTGCCGTTGTGGGCGATGGCCAGTACGTTGCCACCGGTCTTCTTCTCGTAGTTTTCCAGCCACGTCCACAAATCCCGTGGGTTGGTGCTGCCCTGGGGTGGACTGGCGGTAAAGGGCACCATTTGCCCGCCCTTGTCGCCGCCATCGCGGTACACCACCACGCGATGCATATTGTTGCCGCGCACCAGGGAGGTCCACTCATAGCCGATGAATGCCGTGAAGCGGCCCGGTTCGTTATAGCGCTCTGCAGCTTCTACTGTTCTGGCCCAGGCGTCTTTATAGGGCTGGGAGTCTGGCAGGTAGACCAGGCTGGGTGGGAAATTGCCCTGGGAGAACAGGCCGATCAATTCCAGCGCCACACCAACCCCTTCACCGGCTTTGACGCGCTCGTACCAATCCTTGCCCGTTGGGTCGTTGAGAATGTGGGGCGCGCCGGCCAGCATGTCGGGGAAAAAGCCCATGTTGTCCGAATGATCCGCCACTACCAGGAAATCCAGCGGCCGCGACAGGCGCACCGGTCCGCCGTTGGTGGCGTTCACCTGTTCACCGCGGGCGAAGCGGTAGGCCTCGTCCAGGCCCAGGCGGTTGCCGAAGGCACCGGCGTCCATGGAGATGTCAGTATGCAGGTGGGTGTCGCCCCAGTAGACGTCGGTGGCGAAGTCACGTCCGGCATAAGGGGAGTATGCCGTGCCGGTGTAGGCGCTGGACAGTATTTGCCTGTCGGGAGGTACTGGCACCTGGGCCTGTGCTGCCAGGGTGGCGGTGCTCAGTGCCAGCGCTGCCAGCCACTTTGCCATGTTGATAGCTTTCATTGTCCGTCCTTTGTGTAACGAGGCGTTATGTGGTGTTGGATAGCTACTCAGCATAGCCTTTTCGCAGTGAATTTCCAGCCCCGCTGCTTGATGGGCATTAATGGAAATCACGTGACTGCAAACGCAGGGAGTCGAGCTCATGGGTGTAGTCATACAATGCCCCGGCGATCACATGGGTGACATCGTCCTTGGTCTCTACGGTTCCTTTTATCAGCAGCAACTGCCCCGTCATCAATACCTGGCGGAACTGTTGTTGGGTGCGCTTCCACACCACCACATTGCTATTGCCGGTTTCATCTTCCAGGGTGAGAAACAATACACCCGAGGCGCTGCCCGGACGCTGGCGGCAGGTGACCAGCCCGGCGATGCGTACGAAGCGGTTGTTACCCAGCTGTGCCAGCTCCGCGTAACGCTTGCAGCGGTTGAAGGGATAGCGGTCGCGCAGCAGGCTCATGGGGTGGGCGCGCAGGGTGAGGCCGGTGGCGCGGTAATCCGACAGCACTTCCTCCGCTACCTGCGGTGCTGGCAATTGCACCCCGTCGTCGAAATAACGCCCGGGCTGCTGTTGCTCCTCCTGTAACAGGGGCCTGGTTTGCTCCAGTGCCATGATCTGCCACTGGGACTGGTGGCGATGGCCGCTCAGGGATTGCAGGGCGTCGGCATCCGCCAGGGCCTCCATGTCGCGCTTATCCAGGGTGGCCCACTGGCGCAGGTTGCTGACCTGCCGGAAAGGACGCTGCTGCCGCGCTTCCACCAGCCGCTGCGCACCCTCCCTGCTCAGGCCTTTTACCAGGCGTAGGCCCAGGCGCAGGGGCGGCTGCTGTGTGCTGCCACCGGCCTCCAGTAGTTGGTGATCCCAATCGCTGTGGTTGACGTCTATGGGTAGCACCGCGACCCCATGACGGCGGGCATCCTGAATCAACTGGGAGGGGCTGTAAAAACCCATGGGCTGGCTGTTGAGCAGGCCGGCGACAAAGGCGGCGGGGTGATGGCGCTTGAGCCAGGCGGAAATATAGGCCAGCAGGGCGAAGCTGGCGGAGTGGGATTCCGGGAAGCCGTAACCGCCAAAACCCTTGATCTGCTCGAACAGGCGGCGGGCGAAGGCTTCATCATAACCGCGTTCGATCATGCCCCGGGTGAGTTTTTTCTCGAAGGTGAGCAGCTTGCTGTTCCTGCCCCAGTTGGTGATTGCCCTGCGCAACTGATCCGCCTCGCCACCGGAAAACCCCGCCGCTACCATCGCCAGCTTAATGACCTGCTCCTGGAAGATAGGTACACCCAGGGTGCGCTCCAACACTTCCTTGATAGCCTCACTGGGATAGGTGGCCGCTTCCAGCCCCTGCCTGCGTCGCAGGTAGGGGTGCACCATGTCGCCCTGTATGGGGCCCGGGCGCACGATGGCAATCTGGATCACCAGGTCGTAGAAACGGCACGGTTTGAGCCGTGGCAGCATGGACATCTGTGCCCGCGACTCGATCTGGAATACACCCACGGTGTCGGCGGCCTGCAACAGGCGGTAGGTGGATTGATCCTCCCTGGGGATGTCGCTGATGGTTTTGATGGTGGGGCAGTAGCGGTGCACCATCTGCAGGCTTTTACGGATCGCGGACAGCATGCCCAGCGCCAGGATATCCACCTTCAACAGGCCCAGGGATTCGATGTCCTCCTTGTCCCACTGGATGATGGTGCGGTCAGCCATGCTGGCGTTCTCCACCGGCACCAGGGTAGAGATGGGGCTGCGGGTAATGACAAAGCCCCCGACGTGCTGGGACAGGTGACGGGGAAAGCCGAGTATTTCCTGCACCAGCGAGTAGAACAGCTCCGCCTGGCGGCTGTGGCCCGCCACACCCTGTTCCTCGAAGCGTTTGGCCAGGTCGGCGGTGCGATCCCACCAGGCCAGGGATTTGGCCAGGTCGTCCACGAAGACCGGATCCAGCCCCAGCGCCTTGCCCACATCGCGTACCGCACTGCGGGAACGATAGGTGATGACCGTGGCGGCCAGGGCTGCGCGCTTGCGGGAGTATTTTTGATAGATGTACTGGATGACCTCCTCGCGCCGCTCGTGTTCGAAATCGACGTCGATATCCGGCGGTTCATCCCGCTCTTTGGAAATAAAACGTTCGAATAACAGGGAGATCTGCTCAGGTGATACTTCGGTGATGAACAGGCAGTAGCACACCACCGAGTTGGCCGCCGAGCCACGGCCCTGGCACAGGATGTCGCGGGAGCGTGCGAAACGCACGATGTCGTACACGGTGAGGAAGTAGTATTCGTATTGCAGTTCCTTAATGAGCACTAGCTCCGTTGCTATGCGCTGTTGTATGGCTGCAGGAATGCCCCGTGGCCAGCGTACCGCCGACCCCTGTGTCACCAGCTGGCGCAGGTAACTGTTGGCGCTTTGGTTTTCTGGCACGACTTCTTCGGGGTATTCATAACGCAGCTCGTCCAGGCTGAAGTTGCACAGGCTGGCGATATGCACAGTCTCGGCGAGCAGGGCGGGGGGGTAGAGCCGCTGCAGGTGATTGACCGAGCGCAGGTGTTGCTGGCTGTTGCCCAGGCGCCGCCGGCCCAGTTGGGCGATGCTGGTGTTGTGATACAGGGCGGTGAAGGTATCGTGCAGGGGTTTGCGACTGGCCACATGCATGCGCACATCGCCGCAGGCCACCATGGGGATGTCCAGCTCCCTAGCCAGCTGTTGCAGCCCGAGGTAGCGTGGTACTTCATTGTTGCCCAACAGATGGCTGACTCCCAGCCACAGGCGGTCTTTGCACAGCCGTCGCAACTGCAGGCCGTAGGCATGCGTGCTCTCGTCGTTGCACAGGGGCAGCCAGACCAGCAGGCAGCGCTTGAGGTGAAAGATTACATCTCGCAGGGTAACCCGGTACTCGCCCTTGGGACTGCGCCGCCGGGCCATACTGATGAGGCCGGACAATTCGCTGTAGGCTGCCCGCGAAGGGACCAGTGCCAGCAGGCGTATGTCTTCCTCCAGCAGAAATTCACTGCCCACGATTAATTGAATGCCCAGTTCCTTAGCCGCCACATGGGCTTTCACAATACCGGCCAGAGAGCACTCGTCGGTAATTGCCAGGGCGTCATAGCCCAGGGCAGCGGCGCGCTCCACCAATTCGTGAGGGTGGGAGGCGCTGCGCAGGAAGCTGTAACAGCTGAGGCAGTGGAGTTCGGCGTAGGAAAACATATACTGTATAAATATACAGTATTAGTGGTTCTGTCAAATAGCCGGCTAACAGGAAGAGTTTTAACCGTCCACTGGGCTGATAACGCCCATGGCGCCCCGGTTGAGCACATGGGTATAGATTTCAGTGGTGGTGACATCCCATGCCCGAGTAGGGTCTGTATGGTGCGAATATCGTAGCCCTTCTCCAAAAGCCGGGTGGAGGGGAACAGATACTGCCACCCCGGGCTGCGAGCTGCAGAGGGGTACTTACGTTCCAGGGCGTGGGGCATATAGACCTCACCGTAACCGTCCGCTATATCCTGTTTGTGCAAGGGGAGTACCTTATCAATCTGGGCCTGTAAGCGTTCTTTAACAGTCGAAGGCAGTAGCGTGGTGCGATCCTTGTCGCCCTTGCCCTGGCGGACGGTGATTGTGTTCAGTGCGTTGGGTGGACGGTGAGACTGTGGCAGCAACCGCAAGATGGTTGAGAAACGCCTCAATGTCGGCTTTACCCATATCCCGCGGATGACGTCGACCACTAAAGAGAATATAGCGCTTGATCCAGTGTAAATACGTGCGTTCTGTTGGATAGGCATAACCAGGTGCGCGCATGTTTGCGCGCAATTCATCCATAAATCGTTTAGATCCAGCGAGTATGGGGACCGGTATGTCATCCATGGAGTTGCCCTGGTGTTATCGCTCAGTGGAAGGGACCACAAGCTGGCGAGCCAGGCAATTCAATGACCGTTTTTAATGGGGAAAAGTCGATTGTGATCGGCTGGCGAAGCTATAAGCTATTGAACCTATAGCGTATTCTTGGATTGCCATTCTTAAACATTGGGCGCCTCTACCAATGGCGCACACAGACTTTCGGAGTGTGCGCAAGAGGTACAGATATCATGGAAAGCCATAAGCTATTGATATTGGAATATTTTTCCAACCAGGGAAGTGTTTTTATGAGCCGTATCAAGGATATTTTGATATCTGATTTTGTCAAACGAATTAGCTGTTCTGTGCTGCGAAGCGAACATCGCGAGGAGTTCCTATGGTCTTACCGTATATCGTAGCTTTGGTCTGGATTATCTGCGGCGGTATCGCTTGGCGGGTAGCCACAAATCGTAATGGCAGCGGGCCGCTTTGGGCCGTCATCGGGCAGGTGTTTGGGCCCCTTTCTATTCCCTTCGCCTTCTTGGTCAAATCACGGTCATAGAATATGATTGAGCTTGATGTGTTCAAAACACAGAACAAGTACCGGCAATACGCCCCTGCGGGGCCGGACGCCAAAACCGCTGCGCGGTTTTGCCGCCGCTGCGGTGGGCGTGTGTGCCGGGCATGGCACTAGACTAGGAAGGTGAAAGTCCTTCTACCAGGT
>CBDTVJ010000314.1:0-5349 GCA_965363655.1 uncultured Halieaceae bacterium
TCGCTGGGGGGAGAGGGCGAAGCAACGTTCAAAGGCCGCATCCGCCTCCCGGCCTTTGCCCAGCATGCCCAGGGCTTTGCCCAGCTGGAAGTGGGCTTCCGCCAGTGAGGAATCCAGCCTGGTGGCTTTTTCCAGCAGGGGTACGGCCTGCTCCGCCTTGCGCTGCTGTACCAGCAGTGTGCCCAGGTCTTCGTAGGGCTTGGCAAAGGTGGGAGCCAGGTCAATGACGCGGCTCAGGGTCTCTTCCGCGGTCTCAAAATTTCCCTGGTCGCCCAGTGCCGCACCTAACAGGGCCAGGATATTGATGTCATCGGGATAGCGGACGAGCACATCGCGACAGGAGGCCACCGCCTGCTCGGTCTGCTGTGCTTGCAGCTGCTGGAGGATGGCATTGAACAGGCTGCGGGGAGCTCGGGCTTGTTGCATGCTAACTGGCGCCAAAATAAACCGATGGGATCACTATGGTAGTGGCAAAGTTCTCCCGGCTCCAGAGTGCTGTGTTCAGGACTGCGATGTTTCCCGTCGTTGTTGCCTGAGGATCGTCTAAGCTGCGATCAAGGTAGGCCGCAGCGACATGGCGCAGATAGATGATATGGTTACTGCTTTACGCAAGGCATTGTTGCTGGCCCAGGAAGAGCTGACGGAGAAATAGAAGAGTATGACAGCACCACATTGTCCATCCTATTACGCGGCAACGCGTAACGACGATTCCTGTCACCCACCTTTGCGCGGTGAAGTGCAGGCGGACGTGTGTGTGATTGGTGCTGGCTTTTCCGGTATCGCGGCAGCGTTGACCCTGGCGGAACGCGGCTACAAGGTTGTCGTGGTAGAGCAAAACAGCGTGGGTTGGGGAGCATCCGGTCGTAATGGCGGGCAGCTTATTGGCGGGATGGCTGGTAAAAAAAATCTCTACAAGTTCTGGGGAGAGAGTCACGCAGACACCCTGTTTGAATTAGGCTATCGCGGGCACGACATTATCAAAAAACGTGTCCAACAATATGGCATTGAATGCGATCTCAAGTCTGGTTATGTAGATGTCGCCTTGAAGCCCCGGCATCTTGAGCAACAGCAGAAGTGGCACCAGCAGTTATGCGAGCGCGGCATGGAGAGCCAGGTGCGCCTGGTCGGCGCTAGTGATATGCCTGGCTTGTTGGGCACTGACAAATACCTGGGCGGGTTGGTGAACTATCGTAACGGTCACCTCCACCCGCTTAACCTGTGTCTTGGTGAAGCCCGGGCGGCGACGGGACTTGGGGTGTCGATCTACGAGGGTAGTGAAGTGACAGGCATTGACCATGGGCCTCGGCCGGTGGTTAAAACATCACAGGGAAGTGTGAGGGCGAGGTTTGTCATCCTGGCGGGCAATGCCTACCACTACCTGGAAGCGAAACAGCTTGGTGGGCTGGTTTTTCCTGCAGGCACTTATATTCTCGCCACCGAGCCATTGTCCGAGGAGGAGGTGGCCGGCATCAACCCGGAAGACCTCGCCGTTTGTGACCAGAATGAAGTGGAAGATTATTTTCGGCTGTCGGCGGACCGGCGCATCCTGTTTGGCGGGCGCTGCAATTATTCAGGTCGAGAACCGCGCAGTATCGAAGGCACGATGCTGCCGCGTATGTCGCGAATTTATCCACAGTTGGCGCACAAGCGTGTGGATTACGCCTGGGGTGGAAAAGTTGGTATTGTGGTAAACCGCATACCACTGATGGGGCGTATTGGGGACAATGTGTTTTACTCTCTGGGGTACAGTGGCCACGGGGTCAATATGACACACGTTTGTGGTGAGATACTCGCGGATGCGCTAGCGGGAACGTGCGAACGCATGGATATATTCTCCAGGGTTCCACATCGAAAAATACCCTTTGGCCAGAAATTTGGAAACCAGATGGTGGCGATGGGCATGCTCTACTATCGCCTGCGCGATCTTTTGTGATTGGCGACTGGCCACGGCAAAGCAAAACGGGACATTAAAGGTATGAATGACGAACAACACAATGGTAGTTATACCCTGGTGATGTCCTGCCCGGACAAGGTGGGTATCGTGGCGGCGGTCTCCGCCTTCGTCGCCGCACGGGGTGGGTCACTACTGGAATCAAACCATCACACTGACGTGGAGCAGGGCTGGTTTTACATGCGCAATGTGATACGGGCCAATTCCCTGGCCGTCAGCCTGGCGCAGTTTCGCGAGGATTTTGCCAGTTTGGCAGATGAATTTACCATGCAATGGCATGTGCGAGACAACAGTGATCCACAGAAAGTGGTGGTATTGGCCAGTCATGCCTCCCATTGTCTGGCCGATATTCTTCACCGTTTCAGAAGTGGTGAGCTGGCCTGTCGTATCCCCTGTGTAATTTCCAATCACGAAAACCTGCGCAGCATGGTGGAATGGCACGATATACCATTTCACCATGTGCCCGTGCCTAAAGAAGATAAATCTGCCGCTTTTGCCAAGCTCGCCGAACTTATCGAGCAGCATGAGGCGGACACAGTGGTACTGGCGCGTTATATGCAGATCATCCCTCCCCAGCTGTGCGAGCGCTTCGCCGGTAAGCTTATCAATATTCACCATAGTTTTTTGCCATCCTTTATCGGTGCTAACCCTTACCAGCGCGCCTATGACCGGGGAGTGAAGCTGATTGGCGCTACCTGCCATTACGTGACAGAGGATCTTGATGAAGGTCCCATCATTGAACAGGATGTCATTCGCGTGAATCACAGTTGTGACAAGGACGATATGGTGCGCCTCGGCCGCGATGTAGAGCAATCGGTGCTGTCGCGCGGTCTACGCTTTCACCTGGAGGACAGGGTCATTGTAAGGGGCAACAAGACAGTGGTGTTTTCCGCGTGAGTTATGCCGACGCCCGCAGTTTCAGGACTGCCTTCAAGCGTTGGGCGGGGGTGACGCCTGGCGCCGGCAAATACAGGAGTAGTTTATCCCACCCCGGTTTTAACCCTTGGACGCCTT
Organism: uncultured Halieaceae bacterium; assembly: GCA_965363655.1. GTDB lineage: Bacteria > Pseudomonadota > Gammaproteobacteria > Pseudomonadales > Halieaceae > Marimicrobium. The sequence continues at coordinate 2,966 of CBDTVJ010000314.1, forward strand.
GTTCTGTTGCGCAAGTTCCTCTTCGCCAGGGGCGACCTTGGTGACTTTCTGCAACATGCCGTGTTTTTTCAGGTCGCTGCGCCGCGCTTGCTCAACCAGCAAATTGGCAGATGAAAACAGGTGATCCAGCTGTAAACCGGTTTGGCCCTCGCACTCGAAGGAGTCCCTGCCTTCCTGTATCAATGCCATCACCATCAGCAGTTCCCGCTGATCCAGGTGGATACTGGCCCCCAGGCCGTTATGTTCGAGTATTTTCATACGCTTATTGTCCCTCGTGTGCAATAGTCCCCAGCGGGTTCACAGGTGCAGCTATCCGGATGAGATAGTTCACACTTGGCCCATTTACCTGTTTTTACCAGCGGGAAAGTGGGAAGCAAACTAAAAAGTGTAGAAAAGTGGAGAAAGTCGGGGCAGCTGATGGTTTCCGCATGGAAATCCCTTGTTTTATTGAGTTGTTGATTATCTACCCGAGGGCTGGTGTGCGCATGCCGAGGCCCCTTGCAGCCTGCTCGCATCGAGGGTGCTTACACCCTATTATGGCAAGCGGATTTAAATACGTAGGGTTGAACATGGCTGATCAGCAACAGGGCCTGGCACTGCAGGTGGATATCGTCTCAGACGTGGTTTGCCCCTGGTGCATTATTGGCTATAAGCAACTGCAAAAGGCGCTGGCTTCCCTGCCGGGGCAGTTCGATCCGGTTATTAACTGGCACCCTTTTGAGCTCAACCCGCAAATGCCGGCCCAGGGCCAGGACTTGCGAGAGCACATTGCGCAAAAATACGGGAGCTCTGCCGCGCAGAGCCAGGGCGCGAGAACGCGCCTGTCGGAACTGGGCGAATCTCTCGGTTTCACCTTCGATTATTTCGAAGGTATGCGCATGGTGAATACTTTCAGTGCCCATCAATTATTGCATTGGGCTGGCCAGCAGGGTCGGCAAACCGAGCTGAAGCTGGCCCTTTTTGAGGCATTCTTCAGTCGGCGTGAGGATGTCAGTGAGGTCGATGTGCTGTGTGAAGTCGCATCCAGGGCGGGGTTGAGCGGCGCAACAGCGCGGGCGGTGTTGTCAGATGCCCGTTATGCAACAGAGGTGCGCGATGAGCAACGCTATTGGTTGGAGCGTGAGGTGCACGCCGTGCCTACCTTTTTCTTGCAGCGACAGTATATTGTTCCCGGTGCGCAGGAGGCGGAAGCCTTTGTCCGGATTCTGCAAAAAATAGCCGCAAAAAGTGATAAAGTCGCTTCCTGAATAGCTGCTTTAACTCCACAGTAACGTGCCAAGGATTTTTGCATGACCGATACCAGTACACTTTTCCGCCCCTTTTCGGGCGGCCACCTGGAGCTCAAAAACAGGATTATCATGGCGCCCATGACGCGCAACGCCTCCCCCGGTAACGTGCCCAATGACAATGTGGTGGAATACTACCGGCGTCGTGCCGCCGGCGGCACTGGCCTGATCATTACCGAGGGTACCTGTATTGATCATATCGCCGCTAACGGCTATCCCGATGTGCCCTATCTGCATGGAGCAGCCGCGTTGGCGGGTTGGCAGAGGGTGGTAGATGCCGTGCACGAAGAGGGCGGGAAGATTGCCGCGCAGCTGTGGCACGTCGGCGCAATGCGCAAGGCGGGGACGCCACCGGAAGGCGATGTTGATGGCTACAGCCCCAGCGGCATGAATGTTCCCGGTAAGGTGACGCGACATATTATGTCTATCTCCGAAATCCGTGAGGTAGTCGAGTCTTTTGCCCGTGGCGCCGCCACAGCCCGTGCCCTGGGTTTCGATGCTGTTGAAGTTCACGGCGCCCACGGCTACCTCATCGACCAGTTTTTCTGGGCTGGCACCAATGTCAGGGACGATGAGTATGGTGGCTCCATGGATAATCGCGGGCGTTTTTGCCGCGAGGTCGTTGCGGCTGTGCGCAGTGAAGTCGGCGAGGATTTCCCGGTAATGCTGCGTTATTCACAGTGGAAGCAGCAGGATTATGACGCCCGTCTGGTGCAAACCCCGGAGGAATTGACGCAATTCCTGCTGCCCTTGAGTGACGCGGGCGTGGATATTTTTCACTGCTCTACACGTCGTTTTTGGGAGCCTGAATTCGAAGGGAGTGAGCTCAACCTGGCAGGATGGACCAAGAAAATTACCGGCAAGCCTACTATTGCAGTGGGCAGCGTGGGCATGAATGCAGATTTCATTCCGCTGCCTGGAGAAGCCACCTTCCGCGAGGCGGAACCGGCCAGCCTGGATCGGCTGGTGGAGCGAATGGACCATGACGAATTCGATCTGGTGGCGGTGGGCCGGGCCATGATCGCCAATCCCGACTGGGCCAACCGGGTACGCGACGGTCAGTCCACAGAGTTACGCGCTTTTGAAAAAGAGCAGCTG
>CBDTVJ010000315.1:0-5335 GCA_965363655.1 uncultured Halieaceae bacterium
GCCACCGCTGCTGACATCGCTGGACCTGAAATTGGCGCCCCTGGGAGAAAATTCTGCACAAGCTCCTGCACTGTCCGCCGCCGACCGCGAGCAGGTGGCCGATGTTTATCGGGTAATCTGCGGTAGTTTCGCGCAGCTGGACGGTGTCGATTCAGTGGATAATTATTTCAAGACGGTGGGCAGGCGCAACTACGAACAACAGGTCTATCTGGAACTGGCCCAGTGGTATGTCGAACGGGAACGGGTCAGCGAAGCCGCACATACCTGGCTGCTAGTTGCGCAACGTGATCCGCTGGCGGCACAGGCACCGCGACTGACAGCCAGCGCGATCGAGCTCTACCAGCAGGCGGGCTTCCAACAACGCACAGTGGCAACGCAGGAGCAGTACGTCGCTGACTATGGTATGGACGCCGAGTTCTGGACCCTGCATTCGCCTACAGACTTCCCCGTCGTGGTGCAGCTGCTGCAATCCAGTCTGCAGGACCTTGCCAGGCTTTCCCATGAACAGGCGCGCGACACGGCTGATCCCGCCGCCGCTCAGGCCGCAGAACGAGACGCAGAACAGTGGTATCGACAGTATCTGGTATCTTTCGGGGATACCATGGCAGCTCCGGAGATGAACATGCAGCTGGCTGAGTTACTGTTTGAAAATGGTGACTACCACCAGGCAGCGGATGAATACCAACGTATTGCCTGGTCAGGTGGCGACTCTACACTGGCAGCCGAAGCGGCACTGGGTGCGCTGCGCGCCATTGACCTGGCAATGCGGGACGCCGGCACTGCTGAGCAGGCGGCACTGCGCGAACGGGCAACCGCAGATGCCCTGCAGTTCCTGCAGCATTACCCCCTCCACACGGCGGCCGCGGATGTACTGGTACAGACCGGCACCGTGCTGCTGGAGCAGCAGCAGTATTCGCGTGCCCTGCAGGTCGGCAAAGATGCCGTATCGGATTCAGTGTCGGATTCAGTGCCAGATGCCCGGTCGGATACGACGCCAGCGTCCCCCATCCTGCGACAGTTGGGTTGGTCGCTGCAGGCACAGGCCCTGTTTGCCATGGAGGACTATGCCGGCGCCACAGCGGCCTATCGCGAGGCCCTAGTGCTGGCGGACCGTGAGGATGAGCGGCAGCCCGCTCTGGTTGAAGGGCTCGCAGTGGCCACCTATCGGCAGGCGGGGCAGGCCCTTACGTCGAACGACCGGCCTACCGCCCTGGCCCTGTATCGCCAGGCGGCACAGCTGGCACCCACTGCCAGTATCCGCTCGAAGGCGCAGTACGATGCGGCCACGGTCCTGCTGGCGCAGGAATCCTGGGCTGAGGCAATAGCCGGACTGCAACAGTTTCGCGCCGATTACCCGGACGATCCCCTGCAGCCGGAAGTCACCCGCAGACTGGCCTACGCCCACCAGAGTAGCGGTAACGGGGCTCTGGCAGCCAGGGAATATCTGCGTCTGGGACAGGACCAGCGACAGGATGGCACAGTGCAGCGCGAAGCCCTGCTGCGCGCTGCGGACCTGTTTGTGCAGGCCGGTGAGACAGACCAGGCCATAGCCACGCGGGAGACCTACCTGCAGCGTTTTCCGGAGCCGGTCGGCACGGCCGTGGATGTGATGCAGGCGCTTGCCGATCTGGAATCGGAAAGGGGAAACACGGAACGCAGGCGGCACTGGCTGCAGGCTATCGTCGCGTTGGACCACAGCTCGCCTAGCGCCGGGACCCGCGGCCCAGCAGCAACGGCAGCACTGGAACTGGCTGAGTATCGACTTACTGCTTTTAGAAAGGTACAACTGGTCAATCCGGTGCAGGAAAATCTTGCGCGTAAGATAGAGGCCATGAAGCGGGCCTTGCAGGCGTTCGAAATGACGATCGACTATGGCGTTGCAACGGTGACCACGGCAGCCACTTATCATATTGCCACTATGTATGACGAGCTGGGCAGCGCTTTGCTGAGTTCCCCAAGACCCGCTAACCTGACGGCGGAGCAACTGGCAGAATATGACCTGCTGTTGGCAAACAAGGCTGCCACCTTTGAACAGAAGGCGATTGACCTTTACACGAGTAACGCCGATAGCTACAACGGAGAGCAGCGCGACCCCTGGGTTGAAAAAAGCGTACAACAACTCAACCAACGCCAGGCGGCTCGTTAGAGACCGACAGGAGAATCAATCTATGCGAACAGTACATTGTGTGCAACTGCTGGCCATTATCCTCTTGCTGGGGTCTGCTACCGGGCCTGCCGCTGAGCAGATGGAACAGGAAACCATTGTGATAAAGGGTAACCAGGAGTTGCCCAAAACACTTTATATCGCGCCCTGGAAGCGGGTCGGCGCCCCGTTGGACAGTAGCGCAGTGCAAGTTGAGATCGGCGAAGAAGCAGAACCGGTGGAGCGTGACCTGTTCCTGCATGAGCTGGAACTGAATCGCCAGGGCTACAGCACCGGGGAGCCGTCGCCAGCACCGCCAGTATCCGCCCCACCCTCAGTAACAAATTGATTTGCTAATTTACAAGGAGTTTTAGTATGGAAACACTGTACACCCTGCTCGGGTTCTTCCAGTCCGGTGGACCATTCATGTATCCCATTCTGCTGGTACTCGCCATTGGTACCGCGATTACCATCGAGCGTTATATCTACCTCAGCTTTGTGCGCAGCAGGAACAAGGGGGTCTGGAAACGCGTCCTGCCATTACTCGAAGGCGGCAAGTACGACGCCGCGCGGGAGGTTGTGATGCGCTCTGATGCTGCGGTTAGCAAGATTCTCGGCTACGGCCTGAACCGGGCGGAACACAGTGGCAGCGACGACCAGATACAAATGGCCATGGAGGAAGGCCTGCTCGAGGTGGTCCCCAGGCTGGAGAAACGGACACACTACCTGGCGACTCTGGCAAATATCGCCACATTACTGGGACTACTGGGAACGATCATTGGCCTCACCGAAGCTTTCTCGGTGGTATCTATTGCGGATCCGGCCGACAAGGCCAACTTGTTATCGGGGAGCATTGGCATTGCCATGAATACCACGGCCTTTGGCCTCATGGTCGCCATTCCCCTGCTGCTGCTGCATGCCGTTATCCAGACCAAGACCTCGGAACTGGTCGATACCCTGGAGATGGTCACGGTGAGGTTGTCCAACCTGATCGCCGGTGCAGATGTCCCGGCGCAGGACACAGCTTGAGACCGCGCTGGCAACGAACCACAAGGCGGGAGCCTCACGCGGTGGACGTGACCCCCTTCCTCAGCCTGATGGTAATACTGGTGCCCTTTCTGTTGATCACCGCGGTCTTTACCCGGACCACCATTCTGGAGTTGCAACCCGCAGGCGGCGAGGCATCCCCGGAGTCGGCGGCAGACCCACTGCAACTACAGGTCATCGTACGCCAGGCCGGGATAGAAGTGAGCTACCTGGGGCTGGACCAGGCAGTGCTCATTGAACGCTCGGGTGATGACAAAGCGCTAACCGCCCTGGCCAAGCTGGCCGGCGAACTGAAGGCGCGCCATCCTCAGAGCGAGGCGGCCACCGTCTTGCTGGAGCCACAAATTCCCTATGAGTTGCTGGTGCAAATACTGGACGTACTGCGCATTCGCCTACACCCAATTGCAGAGGCCAGCGAGCCCGAAAGCCTTTTTCCCCAGATCGCGCTCGGCTCGGTAGCGGCCAATACAGGGCCGGGGGATAGTGCACAATGACCAGACTCTCCCGAGGTGCGGTGCGGTTCCGCTGGCGGCGGCGGAGGCACGAGACCGAGCGGCGTTGGCCGACCCTTAACCTGGTGGCGCTGATGGATGTGTTTACTATCCTGGTGCTGTTTTTCCTGGTGCATTCGGGTGACGGCTCGCCACAGTTGCAGAACGACCTGGTGAAACTGCCGGAATCCGTTGCCAATGAGCCGCCAAGGGACACACCGGTAGTCACTATCACCCGGGACAACATACTGCTGGAGGGCGAGCTGGTGCTTAGCCTGGATGAGTCCCTGCAAGACACAGCCGGCGGGATCGAGGCCTTGCGCAGCGCGCTGCTGGCACAACTTGCCACGAACAGTAGCGCTGGTTCCGAGCAGGAGATCACTATCATGGGCGACCGGTCCATTCCCTTCGAGTTGCTGAACCGGGTCATGCACACTTGCACGCGAGCGGGCTACGGCAGGATTTCCCTGTCAGTGCAGCAGCGCTCTGCCCGGTCCGGATAGCGCCATGTCAGAAGCCACTCTGCAAGCAGATCTGACCTGGTCGATTTTCCAGACAGAAGACCGTCGTTTTCGCTGGATCCTGGCCCAGACACTGGCCGTCAGCCTCCTGCTGAGTGTCGTCACTGCCCGCATCAGCATACCCCTGTCCAATATCACGGTTGAACAGGATCTGCCGCTGCGACGTGTCAGCCTGCTCGCGGCACAGCCAGCGCAGCAGCGCCAGCCGGCCCCCTCGCCAGCGCTTCCCCAGGTAAAAACGCCACCCACACCGCTAGCGACTGCGCCACCAGCACCCAGGAAACCGGCCTTGACCGCACGCCAGACAGCGGAGAAGAGCGGTGTGTTGGCGATGGGTGATGCACTGTCGGAACTGCAGGCTCTGGCGCCATCGGGTGATGCCAGGCCCGGCAGGACAGAGTCCGATACGCCGGTTGACCGCGTGCGGTCCCAGTCCTCCGTACTGGCAGCCGATGTAACCAGAGGCAGTGGTGGCATTGAACCGGGCGTTGCCCACCAGTCTGTGTTGGGCAGTTCCAGCCTGCCGCAGCGGGAGGGACCGCGCCAGGTAAGTGGCAGTGCGAGCGGCAGTACGAACGGCAGCGGAGCGACGGGACAGCGCTCCATGACGTCATCCACGGGAGCGGTGCGCAGCCAGGAACAGATTCAGGAACTGCTGGACCGTAACAAGAGCGCTATGTATAAGCTCTATAATCACCAGCTGCGCGAGAATCCAGGCCTACAGGGCAGGCTGGTCATGAGCATCACCGTCTCTCCAGCAGGCAAAGTGACCCGCTGCGTGATTCTCAGCAGTGAGCTGGATTCACAGTCACTGGAACAACAACTGGTGGCGCTGGTCATGGGAATCGATTTCGGCAGCCTGCCGGGAGTGCCCATGGCGACCACAAAGATTCCCATAGAGTTCTTTCCCAGATGATTGGCGGGCGTTGGGATAACAGCTACCTCAGTGGAGCCAGAATGGCGCTGTTGACGCTCCTGGTTTCCACCCTGCTGCTCTTTATGGCGTCCGCCCGGGGCCAGGCTCCGACACCGATACTCGACTGGCACCTGCTGCTGGATGACCCCGACCCGGTAGCACTGACAGAGCTGGCGAGCCAGTATGAGCACGCCATCGGCTATCGTCGCGACTATGG
>CBDTVJ010000316.1:0-5307 GCA_965363655.1 uncultured Halieaceae bacterium
TCGATGCCGCGGTGCCCCTCCCCGACCGGATCAAGTGGCGAGATCCCGACCGGGTCCTGTATCAAACCCTCCGGGTGCCACATTGCGAGCCAACCTTCGCGGTCTTTGTCCTGTACAGCACGAATAGACTTCAGCGCAGCCTCCCGCGCTGGATGTGAGCGTTTCTGCTGCAGTCTGGTAATAGACATAAGATTCTCCTGTTGTATTGAATGTGCACAATACGCGGCGCTCACAGAATTTTCACCCTTAATGGCGGCAGGGAGCACCGGGGCACGGTGGATTTCCCGCGGCGATACAAGTCAATAAACTGCGGGGCTTTATTGGGCAGCCATCACACCCGCCAGGCGCATCCTGCTCTATACTCTTTGCTGTCTTACACTTGCGGATTTTCACAGGAGCTAACATGAAGCGATTGACAGGTAAGGTGGCGATTGTCACTGGCGGTGCCCGGGGCATGGGCGAAGCCACAGTGCGACTGCTGATCGAAGAAGGCGCCAGGGTCCTGATTGGGGATGTGCTGGATGAGCCCGGGCAGGCACTGGCTGACGAGCTGGGCGAAGATGCCCGCTATGTTCACCTGGACGTCACCAGCAAAAGTGACTGGGCAGCTGCAGTGACCAGCGCCGCTGAACTGGGAGCGCTGTCGGTGCTGGTCAACAACGCCGCTATTATCTTCCAGAAAACGATCATGGATACCACCGAAGAGGACTTCATGAAGATTGTCAGCGTCAACCAGCTGGGCGTTTTCCTGGGTATGCAATCCGTATTTGAGAGTCTCAAGGCCAATGGCGGCGGCTCTATCATCAATGTCTCGTCTATTGACGGCCTGCAGTCCAAGAATTCACTGGTGGCCTACTCATCCACCAAATGGGCAGTCCGGGGCATGACCAAGGCCGCGGCGATGGAGATGGGGAAATTCAAGATTCGCGTCAACAGTGTTCATCCCGGCGGTATCTTTACTGCCATGCACGGCTCGGAGTTCATGAGCCAGGAAGATGCTGATAAGTTCTACAAAAACCATGCCATTCCCCGCGTCGGCTTACCCCGGGAAGTGGCTGCGCTGTCGGCCTTCCTGGCCTCGGACGAGGCCACCTACAGTACCGGTGCGGAATTTATTGCCGATGGCGGCTGGAGTGCCGGTCTGGTCAACGACGCCCTGCCACAACTGTAAGCAACGAGGATAAAAACATGTTCAATGGAATTAGCTATGATTTCAGCGCTGCCACCGTGCTTGTCACCGGCGGCACCAGCGGCATTGGCCTGGCCTGCGCCCAGGGCTACCGGGACGCCGGTGCACAAGTCATCATCACCGGGCGCAAGGCCAGTGCCGGCGACTACGACACAGAACTGGATGGCATGAGCTACAGGCAACTCGATGTTGCCGACCGGGATGCCCTTTTCGATTTAGCTGGCAGTTTAAGTAAACTCGACATACTGGTGAACAACGCCGGTGGCGCACAGGGAAACGAATGGGAAGCGGATTTTTTTGACCAGTCCATCGCCGTCAATCTCGCCAGTGTGTTTCACCTCAGCTCGGCCTGCAAAGACCTGCTGGCCAGCAGCGCGTTTCCGGGCGGCTCCAGCATCATTGGCATCGCCTCCATGACATCGTATTTCGGCTTTGAATGGACGCCCGGTTACGGCCCCGCAAAAGCCGGGCTGGTGCAAATGATGAAGACCTTCGGCATGAGCTGGGGGCAGCTGGGCATTCGCGCCAACGCTGTTGCCGCCGGTCTCACCCGCTCCAACCTCACCGCCTTTACCTTCGATCACATGCAGGACATGGTGGATGAGACGGTCAAGCGCCAGGGCCTCAAGCGTACCGGAGAACCGGCGGACATCGCCGCCGCCGTATTGTTCCTGACCTGCCCCGCGGCTGCCTGGATCACCGGGCAAACCCTGCCGGTTGATGGCGGCTTCAGCACAGGCATGTGAACTAAAGCGCTGCGGCAACAAGCCTGTTGCCGTGAGGCTTGCTCGCTAGAACGGAAAGATTCTCGGTATCAAGAAGATAACGACAACAGAGTAAACCAGGGAGACAGGCAGGCCCGCCCTGGAATAATCGCGGAATTCGTAGCCTCCAAGGTTCTGTACCATCAGGTTGGTGGTATAGCCATAGGGCGTCAGGAAACTGGCACTGGCGCCAAAGGCAACAGCCATCACGAAGGGCATATGGGCCACGCCATAACTTTCTGCCAGGCCAAATGCCACGGGAAAACTCAAGGCAGCCGCCGCGTTATTGGTCATCAGTTCCGTCAGCAGCAGGGTCCCAAAGTAAATACCGATCATGGCACCCAGGGGACCGATACTCGACAGGTTGTTGTGCAGGGTATCGGCCACCACCGCAACGAGACCGGAATTACTCAGGGCCTGTGACAGCGTCAGCGCCGAGGCAATAATCAACCACAACTCGAAGGGAAAGCGACGACGCAGTTCCGAGCCGCGCACCACTCCCAGCACCAGCATAGCTACCAGCAGAAATGCCACCCCCTTGATCAGGGGCACAATATCCAGTGAAGCGAGGGCGATAACGACCAGCAGCAAACCCGAAATAAAGTAGTTCTGAAACGGGGTGGTTTGTATCTCACCAACGGATTCGTTGATCACCACAAAATTCTTGTCGAGATTTTTGCGCTCGTTGAAGTCTGGCCCTACCGCCAGCATCATACTATCGCCGGCCTGGATGGTGATATTGCCCAGCTTACCGGACAGGCGTTTGCCGCCGCGACGAACCCCCACCACAGCGGCATCAAACACAGAGCGAAAGGCGCTTTCCTTGACCGTCCTGCCCTCTATAGTGGCATTGGGCATGACGATGACTTCCATCATATTCTCGCTCAACAGGCCCTCTTCCAATGCGAACAGGCGCAAACCATCGTAGCTGTCCAATGTCTGGACCTGCTTGATATCGCCGGAAAAAATCAGCTTGTCACCCGCCTTGATGCGTTCCTGTGGGGTGACTGGTGAGATGAGATAATTACCACGTACAATTTCGACCAGGAACAGGTCTTCCAGGTCACGCAATTTGTTTTGCAGGATACTCTTGCCAATAAGGCTCGAATCTTCGCTGACTTCCGCCTCAATAACATACTCGTTGATATCGACGGATTCCGAATCACCGGTTGGCAGCAGCCTGGAGCTCAGCAGGATCGCCACCAGACCAAACACTGTTGCGCTCACCCCAACCAGGAAGAAGTCAAAAAATCCCAGGCCAACACCGGTGGCATCCTCCAGGAAGCTGCTGACAATAAGGTTGGTCGAGGTGCCGATCAGGGTCATCGTACCGCCGAGAATAGCGGAGTAGGAAAGTGGAATAAGCAGTTTCGACGCCGGGTGGTGTTTGTTACTGCGCACTGTATGAGCCAGTGTTGCTACCACTGCCGTATTGTTTACGAATGCCGAGAAAAACGCGGTGGCCGTCCCCAGTCGCAATAAACTGCCGACATAACTGGGAGTGATCAATGTATGGGACAGTCGGGGTAGCCAGGACAGCTTTTCCAGGCCTATCGATACCAGCAGCAGCAGCACCAGGGTAATAACGCCGGTATTCGTTGCCTTGTCCAGTACTTCGGCGGTATCCACCAGACCGGTAAAATACGCCACCAACATTGCGGCCACGAAGACCCACGCCGCCGACCAGTTGGTAAATACCAGACAGAACAGCAGCGCAGTGAATAAACCGGCGATTAGTAACTGGTCAAACATTGATCAATTCCAGATTCCCGCACGACAATAAAAAAAGAAGCATACGCGCTACGGGGGTAGCGCTACAATAGCAGGATTCCCAAAGCGTGACGTCGGTTGTCACGCTAGCTGAGCGGAGAGTTCCTCCATGAAAAAATTTCTGATTATAGCTGTCGCCACACTGCTGGGCGCGCTGGCCATGGCATACCTGTTTCGGGACCCGATGACGGAGGTGGTGATGTCGCGCATGACCAGCGATATGTTCGTAGCGCAGGACAATGACAACTTCGACCCGGGCCCCCTGGTAGGCTCACATTTCCCCGGCGTACATGCGGTTTACAAGGGGCGCAGGATAAGCCTGTTAGAGGAATTCGCCGGCGCCAACGGTACCGTATTTGTTGCCAGCCGCTCCTTTGAGTGGTGTCCCTACTGCATGCGCCAGATGATCCACCTGCAGGAGCACAAAAAGGGGTTTGACGACGCTGGCATCGGCATGGTCGTTATCACCTATGACGAGCCCGTCGAGCAACAGGCGTTTATCGAAAAATTCTCCATCACAATACCCATACTGTCGGATATTGACGCTATGAGTTTCAAAACCCTTGGCATACTCAATGAAAACTACCAGGCGGATGATTTCCAGTACGGCATTCCCCACCCCGGCATGATTATTATCGATCCACAGGGCAGGATCGTGGGCAAGTTATTCCTCGAAGCCTACAGCTCACGGGTCGATTCGGCAGCCGCGCTGGCTTTTGCCAAAACGGCGCTTGGTCTGGACAGCGGAACCGAAAGATGAGCAGCGCAGCAGGCAACAAGCACGCCAATCGTTCCGCACAAACCCGCAGCCTCTTTATTGATGCCGCCCAGCAACTATTCGCCGAACGCAGTATCGATGCGGTATCCCTGAACGAAATCACCGTCGCCGCGGGACAAAAAAACCGCAATGCGCTGCAATACCACTTCGGCAATCGTGATGGCCTGTTACAGGCAATCATCGATACTCATGCTGCACGGGTGCAGGCGCTGCGCAGGGAAACACTGGACACCCTGGCACTGGGCGATTGCAGTGCGGCCCGTGCGGCGGCGCGCGCCCTGGTCAAACCACTGGCGGATTACGTCGGGGAAAATCCCGCTGGCATCTACTATGTGAAAATACTTTCCCAGCTGGCGGCACTGAACAGTTCCATCCTCAACCCAACAACGCGTTCCGGCCTTACCTTCCACGACGATAAAAAGTTGGCTGCGCTGCTGGGTGACGCGGTCTCACACTTGAAACCCGCAGAAGCACAGCGCAGGATGTTCCTCACCCTGAGCGTAACCTTTCACAGTATCGCAGACGTGTGCCGTGCCAGTGAAAGCAGCGACACCAGCCCGAGACTAAAGCAGCGCAGCGCCTTATTCGACCAGGTAACACTCGCTGTTGAATCACTGCTGGCAGCGCCACCGCTGGAAGACAATAGCTGAAGCGCTGGCTGCTTGCCCGGCGCATGACAGCATCCCACCCCGGGCAGGTACTTAAACTGATCGCCCCGAGGTGGAACCATAACGTTTGCTGTGGGCATCCAGCGCATCGAGAATGCCGTCGTGACGCATGGCGATGATATCGCGATAATCGTCATG
>CBDTVJ010000317.1:0-5305 GCA_965363655.1 uncultured Halieaceae bacterium
ACCGCCACCACGGCCTGTTCATCGCCTTCGCGCCGATGGAGGCTCCCACGATCGCGGTGGCCATCATTGTTGAGAATGGCGGCGGTAGCTCGGCGGCGGCGCCTATTGCCCGCGCGGTGATCGATACCTGGTTGCTGGGGGAGCCTGGATAATGGTTGATTATGTCCGGCAGATGCCGCACCAGGGTTCCCATGACATGGGCAAGCCACCCAGTGCGGCTGCGCGCTTTCATATCGATGTGCCGCTGTTGCTACTGCTGCTGGCGCTCACCCTGTACGGCCTGTTCGTGTTGTACAGCGCCTCGGGGCAGAGCATGGCTGCGGTTGTGCGGCAGGGGCGCTACTTCGCGCTGGGCTATGTGATCATGATTCTGGGTGCCCAGGTCAGTTTGCAGCGCTATGCCCGCTGGGCGCCGTGGTTTTACCTGCTGGGGGTAGCCATGTTGGTGGCGGTCATGCTGGTCGGCGTGGGGGCCAAGGGAGCCCAGCGCTGGTTGCAGCTGGGCGGTTTTCGCTTCCAGCCCTCTGAGATTATGAAACTGGCAGTGCCGCTGGCTGTTGCCTGGTTTCTGGCGAGCCGTATCCTGCCGCCCCGTTTCTTTTACGTGCTCGGTGGGCTGGGCCTGATCGGCATACCCGCGGTGCTGATACTGCAACAGCCGGACCTGGGTACGGCCTTATTGATTGCCGCCAGTGGGCTGTTCGTACTGTTTATGGCGGGTATTGGCTGGCGCTACATTTTCGGCGCAGTGGTGGTGGCGGTGGCGTCCGCCTGGCCGGCCTGGACGTTTGTGCTCAAGGACTACCAGAAACAGCGTATCCTCACCATGCTCAACCCGGAGAGCGATAAGCTGGGCGCGGGCTGGAACATCATCCAGTCCAAGACCGCCATCGGCTCTGGTGGCTGGGAAGGCAAGGGCTGGATGCAGGGCACCCAGTCACAGCTGGATTTCCTGCCGGAGAGTCACACGGATTTTATCATCGCCGTATTGGCGGAGGAGTATGGCCTGCGCGGCGTATTGATGCTGCTGGGCCTGTACCTGCTGATGCTGTTGCGCGGTTTCTGGATCGGCTTGCACGCCCAGACCAGTTTCAGCCGCATGATGGCCGGTAGTCTGACATTGACGTTTTTCGTATATATTTTTGTTAACATGGGGATGGTGGCCGGACTGTTACCCGTCGTGGGTGTTCCGCTGCCCTTGGTGAGTGCCGGTGGTACCTCGGTGGTCTCGTTGATGGCGGGCTTCGGCATCCTCATGGCAATCAGTACGGAAAAACGTATGGTGGCCAGATGATGGCCAGCCCGGGCCTTAGCCCCTCCCACCCATTACCTGAATAGAACGAGTTGTAGCTTATGCCGGTACGCCTGAAAATTATCCTTATCATGTCCTGTCTGTGGACGGCCCAGTCCTGTGCGGCCGATAACTACGGCGGCAGCCCTGGGGCCAATGCGGTTATTGATGAACTGGTGGCGGAGGAAGGTTTTGATCGGGAAGAACTACAGCAGGTCTTCGCCCAGGCGGAGCGCCAGGACAGTATCCTCGAGGCCATTGCCCGGCCGGCGGAAAAAACCAAGGCCTGGTACGAGTACCGCGCGATTTTCCTGACGGAAAAACGCGAGAAGCAGGGGGTGGTCTTTTTTGAGGAGCACCGCGAGACCCTGCGGCGGGCCGAGCGCGAGTTCGGTGTGCCGGCGGAAATTATTGTAGCCATCATCGGCGTGGAGACTTACTACGGCCGCATAGCCGGCAGTTACCGGGTGCTGGACGCCCTGTCTACCCTCGCCTTTGACTACCCGAGACGCTCGCCCTTTTTCACCAAGGAGTTAAAGAACTACCTGATCCTCACCCGGGAGCAGGGCTTCGATCCCGCCGACATGATCGGCTCCTATGCGGGTGCCATGGGCTACGGCCAGTTTATGCCCAGCAGCTATCGCGAGTATGCGGTCGATTTTGATGGCGACGAGGTGATCGATATCTGGAACAACCCGGTGGATGCCATCGGCAGTGTGGCTAATTACTTCAAGCGTCACGGCTGGCTGGAGGGTGAGCCGGTGGTGTTCGCCGCCGATGCTGCCCCCGACACGCCGCAAGACATTTTTGTCAGCGGTCGCAGTACCCTCAAGCCGGAACGCACGATCGCAGAATTTGCGGCCGACGGCGTGACGCCACGGGTTGCGCTTGACCCGGAGGCGCTGGCTACCGCCATGAAATTTGAGATGGAGGATGGCTATGAGTACTGGCTTGGCCTGCAGAACTTCTATGCTATTACGCGCTATAACCACAGTGCCATGTACGCCATGAGTGTTTACCAGTTGAGCCAGAATATCGGCGGCCGGATAGACCAGTGAACTATCCGCTACTGGCCATCACGGCCTTGCTGCTGGTCCTGGCCGGGTGCTCTTCGTCGCCGGACTCCCGCTATGCGGACGCCCATGATTCCGCGCCTCCCCAGTCTATTGCTGCGGATGAGGTCGCTGACGCAGTGCCCCGTCCCGACCCCATCCTGGCGGCTGGCAACAAGAGTCCCTACCAGGTCAATGGCGTGACCTACGAAATCATGGAGAATCACCGTAACTACCGCGAGCAGGGTATCGCCTCCTGGTACGGGGCCAAGTTCAATGGCCACGAGACTTCCAATGGCGAAATCTATGACCTGTACCAGGCCAGCGCGGCCCACAAGACCCTGCCGATACCCAGCTACGCGCGGGTCACCAACCTGGATAACGGCAAATCTGTGGTAGTTCGCGTTAACGATCGGGGCCCGTTCCACTCGGAGCGTGTTATCGATTTGTCCTATGCGGCCGCCGTCAAGCTGGGCTACATGGAGCGCGGTACCGCGCGGGTGGAAGTCGAAGTGATAGCTGTTGCCGGGGTCGATGATCGGCGTGGCTTAATTGACGGTGACTACCGCTACCTGCAATTGGGCGCTTTTGGCGCCCAGGACTCGGCCCTGCGTCTGCAGGGTGAATTGCAGGCCCTGTTGTCCACTCCAGTCTCTGTTAGCGAGGTGGATTCCGGTGGCAATGTCCTGTACCGGGTGCGGGTGGGCCCGGTGCAGGACAAGCAACAACTGCTCGCCGTCCAGCAGCAGCTGCAGGACAGCGGTTACAGCCCGGGCCAACCCCTGCCCTGAGCGATTGCGCCGGGCCACGTTGCCGGGCGAGGGCACAGCATTCTTTCGCTACAACCATGCATGGGTTACCATCCCCGCTGGTACATCTCTTCCCACGGTTTCCTGAATCTATGAATCGACTAGCTCTCCTGCTGTTTTTGGCATTTTCCGCGTTCAGCACACAGGCCGCCGCGATCGTGCCTTCGCCCCCCCAGTTATCGGCCAAGGCCTACCTGCTGATTGACGCCACCAGTGGCGAAGTACTGGCGGAGCACAACGCGGATATGCCGCTGCCGCCGGCCAGCCTGACCAAGATGATGACCAGTTATGTGCTGGCCAAGGAAATCGTCGAGGGCAGGGTCAGCGAGTCAGATATGGTGACGGTCAGTGAGAACGCCTGGTCACAAAACCCGGTATTCAAGGGTTCCTCGCTGATGTGGATCGAGCCCGGTATGAATGTTTCGATCGAAGATTTACAGCGCGGTATCATTATTTCATCCGGGAATGATGCCACCGTGGCGGTGGCCGAGCATGTGGCCGGCAGTGAGTCGGTGTTCGCAGACATGATGAATGCCAATGCCGAGAAGCTGGGCATGGTCGATACCTACTACGTCAATTCCCACGGCCTGCCCGACCCCAACCACATCACCACCGCGCGGGACCTGGCGACCCTGGCCAAGGCCATGATCCTCGATCACCCGGAGCAGTATGCGATCTACAAGGAGCGTGAGTTTACCTACAACGGTATTCGCCAGTACAACCGCAACACCCTGATGGCAGAAGACTCCACCGTGGATGGCTTGAAGACGGGCCATACGGAAGCGGCGGGTTACTGCCTGGTGGCCTCGGCGGAACGCCGTGATATGCGTCTTATCTCAGTGGTGTTGGGTACCTCCAGCACCAACGCGCGCAAGAACGAAACTCGCAGCCTGCTTAATTATGGCTTTCGTTTCTTCGAGAC
The DNA here is from genome assembly GCA_965363655.1 of uncultured Halieaceae bacterium. Lineage (GTDB taxonomy): Bacteria > Pseudomonadota > Gammaproteobacteria > Pseudomonadales > Halieaceae > Marimicrobium. Next base: position 4,075 of record CBDTVJ010000317.1, read on the forward strand.
CAGTACCGTATTCGCGCCCATGATCGAGCTGGAAAAGCCCCGCATCTGGAAAGGCCAGGTGGATTACGTGCCCGTAGGCCTGGTTGATGAAACCGTGCTGACGCTGCCTCGCGGCAAGAGCAAGCACCTGGAGACGACAGTCAGCATTGATGATCAACTCATGGCCCCCCTCGCGGTGGGAGATAAGGTTGGTACGGTGACCTTGAGTCTCGATGGTGAGACGGTATTTCGCGCTCCGGTGGTCGCTTTGGAGGCAGTAGAGCCGGGCGGCTTGTTTTCGAGACTGTGGGATACTTTGCTGATGTGGTTTGCCGGCCTGTTTAGGGTCTGATCCGGTAATCCGGCCTGGCGCCGGGAGGGTAGCTTCGTGCAAGAACAAGAACCCCCTAAAATTGAATTCCCCTGTGATTATCCCATCAAGGTGCTGGGCACCAGTAGCGACGCCTTTACATCGATAATTGTTGAGGTATTCGAGCGTCATGCGCCGGGTTTCGACCAGGCCACGATTACCGCCAGGGATAGCAGTAAGGGCACTTTCACCTCGCTCACTATCACCATCACCGCCACCGGTCAGCAACAGCTGGAAGCCCTGCACCGTGACCTGATGGCGACCGGGCATGTCAAGATGGTGATCTAGTCGGTGTCCGCACCCGAGCTGGTGCTGCGTGAGCTGGGCCTGGTGGATTATGAATCCACACTGGCCGCCATGCAGCAATTTACCGACACCCGCACCCCTGATACCCCCGACGAGCTGTGGTTGCTGCAGCACCCCCCGGTATTTACCCAGGGCCAGGCCGGCAAGGCCGAGCATGTGCTGGCGCCCGGGGATATTCCCGTGATCCAGGTGGATAGAGGTGGGCAGGTCACCTATCACGGCCCTGGCCAGTGGGTGCTGTATCTACTGGTGGACTTGCGCCGTCATCATCTGGGGGTGCGTGATCTTGTTGACCTGATCGAGCACAGCGTGCAGCAGTTGCTGGAGCGCTACGGCATCAGTGCCGCTGTGCAGTCGGGTGCGCCGGGAGTGTATGTGGCGGGGGATAAAATCGCCGCCCTGGGCCTGCGGGTTCGCCGCGGCTGCAGTTACCATGGCCTGTCCCTCAATGTTGACATGGACCTGGAGCCTTTCCAGCGTATCAATCCCTGTGGCTTCAAGGATTTGCAGGTGACGTCCATGCGCCAACTGTTGCCCGGGGCTGACTTCGATATGGATGGCGTTGGTCGGGCGCTG
>CBDTVJ010000318.1:0-5292 GCA_965363655.1 uncultured Halieaceae bacterium
TCCATCGCGATCAGGGTCAGTAACTGCATCAGGTGACTTTGTACCATATCCCTCAGTGCACCTGACTCCTCGTAGTAATTGCCGCGCGAACCAATGCCCAGTTGCTCGCTGTGGGTGATTTGGATGTGATCGATATAATCGCGATTCCACAGCGGTTCCATCAGCAGATTGGCAAATCGAAACACCAGTACGTTCTGTACCATGCCCTTGGCCAAATAGTGGTCGATGCGAAACACCTGTTTTTCATCCAGCCTTTTCGAGATGGTTTGCTGCAGGGCCTGGGCACTTTGCAAATCGAAACCGAACGGTTTCTCGATGACCACCCTACGCCAGCCCTGTCTTTCATCCAGCAATGCGTGTGTACTAAGTTGATCGGTGACCGCGCCAAAGTCCTGTGGCTTGATCGCCATATAGAAGGCGAGGTTGGATTGGCCTTGCCCCTCGATCAGCGACGCTAAACGGGCATACATCTGGCTATCATCCAGGTCACCCCGGAAATACTCAATACGATTACAGAATTTTTCCAGCAGAGAATGGTCAATAGTCTCGTGCGCTTTTTCGGCGACCCAGTCCCGGGCTTTCTCTAAAAAACTTTCCGTACTCAAGTCGCGTCGACCACAGGCAATAATTTTGAAGCCGTCAGATAACTTGCCCGCCTGGTCCAGGTGATACAGCGCGGGCATAAGTTTAAGCTGGGAAAGGTTGCCGGTGGCGCCAAAGATAATGAACGTACAATCCTGGCTCATAGGAGGCCCTCTGTGAGTTCTGTGTGTGGTCTATGCATCATACGATCCTGAAATAGCTGAGCCGTTCAAGCCTGCCCAGTCGGTGTGAAAGCGCTCACCGCGCTCCCGATCGTTGCGCTCATAGGTATGTGCACCAAAATAGTCGCGCTGGGCCTGTATCAGGTTGGCCGGCAGCGTGCCCGAACAGTAGCCATCGAAAAAGGCCAAGGCAGAGGACATGGCAGGTACCGGTATGCCGGCATCAATGGCCATTTTCAGGCATGCCCGCCAGCCAGGCATGGCTTGTTCAATCTGCTCTTTGAAGAACGTGTCCAGTAACAGGTTTTCCAGCTCAGGGTTGTTCTCGTAGGCCGTTTTGATGTTATTGAGAAAACGACTGCGGATAATGCAGCCGCCGCGCCACATCAAAGCCACTCCGCCATAATTCAGCGGCCAATCAAAATCCTGGGACGCCTGTCGCAGTAACATGAAGCCCTGCGCGTAGGAAATGATCTTGGCCGCGTACAGCGCATCGTGGATTGCACTGATTGCCTGGTCACGTTGCTGGTTAATGGGCTTTACTGCTTTGGCATAGAACGTGTCCGCGTTTAGCCGCTCCTGCTTGCGGGCCGACAGCGCGCGGGAGAACACAGCCTCGGTAATCAGGGTCAAGGGCGTGCCGTTATCCAGTGCGTTGATCGCTGTCCATTTGCCGGTACCTTTCTGGCCTGCCGCATCGAGAATTTTGGGCAGCAGGGGTGTGCCATCGTCATCTTTCGCGGTGAATATTTCGGCGGTAATCTCTATCAGGTAAGAATCCAGTACGCCTGTGTTCCACTCACTGAAAACCGTATGTAGTTCATCCTCATCCAGTCCCAGGCCGCGATGGAGGAGGTCGTAGGCTTCTGCAATCAACTGCATATCGCCGTACTCAATGCCGTTATGCACCATTTTTACAAAGTGTCCGGCGCCTGCCGGGCCGATCCAGTCACAGCAGGGCTGCCCGTCGACTTTGGCAGAGATGGACTGGAAAATAGTTTGGACTGCGGGCCAGGCGCGCTCGTCACCGCCGGGCATGATGGACGGCCCAAAGCGTGCACCTTCTTCACCACCGGAGACGCCTGCGCCGATAAAATGAATATTCTGGGCGAGCAGGTTTTCGTAGCGGCGGTTGGAGTCGGGGTAGTGGGAATTGCCACCATCGATAATAATGTCGCCGGCTTCCAGGTGGGGGATGAGTGCCTCAATGGTTTGGTCAACGGCTGTGCCAGCGCGCACCATCAACATTACGCGCCGTGGTGTTTTAAGCTGGGCCACCAGTGCCTCGATAGTGTGGTGGCCGGATATCGATTTACCCTTGGCACTGCCCGCAAGAAATGCATCCACCTTATCGGTCGAGCGGTTATACACGGCCACCTGAACACCATGATCGCTCATGTTCAGTACCAGGTTCTGGCCCATAACTGCTAGGCCAATCAGGCCGATATCTGCTTCTGGCATGGTTTTATCCCTATGCAACGGAGGGTTGAAGGTTGGCGCTGACTAGTGATTCCAGTTTGCTGTACAGCGTACTGTTATACAAGAAATGACTGAGCTATCTAACCCGGCTTGCGAGTGCCGCAGCTTAATGACACACTATATGCCACTAGACTGAACGCTAAGCAGGATAGACAGGACTACGACATCATGAGTTATCAACTGATTAACAATATTGCCCATATTTCTCTGGATGATGGCAAGGTCAATGCGGTTGGCCATACCTTCATCGACAGCGTAAACGCGGCCCTCGACAGCGCCGAGCAGGATCAGGCGGGCGCGGTCATAGTGCGCGGGCGAGAGGGTATGTTCTCTGCGGGCTTCGACCTGGGGGAGTTCAAGAAGGGTCCCGAGGCGGGGATGGCGATGGTAACCAAAGGGTTTGAACTGCTGATCAGGCTTTACAGCTTTCCGCTGCCGCTAGTGGCGGCCTGCACCGGTCACGGTATCGCCATGGGCGCCTTTATTATCATGGCCTGTGATACGCGGATTGGAACCCGGGGTGCCTACAAGATTACACTGCCGGAGACCGCTATCGGTATGGACTTGCCGCCGGTATTACTGGCGCTTACGGCCTCGCGAATTCCCCCTCAGTACATGACCCGCGTGGCAATCCAGTCGGAGGTATTTGATCCGGAGCAGGCTGTTGTCGCCGGGTTTCTCGACGAAGTGGTAGATGCAGATGCACTCGATGCCCGGGCACTTGCAGTTGCCGAGCAGCTGCTGCAATTGCCGCAAAAGCAATATGCGGCTAACAAGCTGTTCGCGCGCAAAAATGCACTCAGGGACATGCAGGCGGCACTGGATACAATGCTGGCACCTGGAGGTTGAAGGGCCGCCTCAACTTATTTCGAGAGGGGGGTTGCTGGCAACCCATGATCCTTCGGGACGCCTTTGCGTGGGGTTTCTTTTGCACGGTTGTTGAGGCACTATGCGCGGTCTGCTTTGGGCATGGGCCCGGCTTGGAAATTCGAACGACATGTCGCTGCTGCCAAAAGCGCTCGACAGATTTTAAATCTCTTTGAATTCAGTACTTTACAACTCTCAAGTGGCCTTTAGTAGGGGCCACCACTGAAGCCAGGAACACACATGCCAGTGATTACTTTGCCTGACGGCAGCCAACGCTCTTTCGATAACCCCGTTTCCGTACACGATATTGCCGCCGATATTGGCCCCGGCCTGGCCAAGGCCGCGCTGGCCGGTGTGGTGGATGGCCGCGAGGTGGATACCTCGCACATTGTTGATGGGGACGCCACTCTCGCCATTATTACCGAGAGGGATGAAGCCGGTCTGGAAGTTATTCGCCATTCCACTGCGCATTTGCTTGCCATGGCCACCCAGGAATTGTTTCCGGGGGTGCAGGTTACTATCGGTCCGGTGATTGACGACGGCTTTTTCTACGATTTTGCCACTGGCCACAAATTCACTCCCGAAGACCTGGAGAAGATCGAAGCGCGTATGGAAGAACTGGCGGCGCAGGACATGCCCGTACAGCGCGTTGTGACCACCCGCGAAAAAGCCATCGACATGTTCCGCAACCTCGGTGAGAACTACAAGGTCAAGATCATTGAGGATCTGCCTGAAGGGGAAGAGATCTCGGTTTATACCCAGGGTGCCTGGGGTGACCTCTGTCGTGGTCCCCATGTTCCCAGCACTGGCAAGTTGAAAGCCTTCAAGCTGACCAAAGTCGCGGGCGCCTATTGGCGTGGTGATTCCAGCAATGAAATGCTGCAGCGAATTTATGGCACGGCCTGGGCCAGCAAGAAGCAGCTCAAGCAGTACCTCAATCGCCTGGCAGAGGCGGAGAAGCGGGACCATCGCAAGATTGCTAAAAAACTGGGCTTGTTCCACACCCAGGAAGAGGCCCCCGGAATGGTGTTCTGGCACCCTGCGGGCTGGAGCATCTACCAGACCATCGAACAATACATGCGTAAGGCCCAGGATGAGAACGGCTACCAGGAGATTCGTACGCCGCAGCTCGTAGACTTGTCCCTGTGGGAGAAGTCGGGCCATGCGGACAAGTTTGGCGACGACATGTTTTTGCTGCAGGCAGACGATCGGGAGTTTGCGGTTAAGCCGATGAACTGCCCCTGTCACGTGCAGGTTTTTAACCAGGGCCTGAAATCCTATCGCGACCTGCCCCTGCGTCTGGCGGAGTTCGGCTCCTGTCACCGCAACGAACCCTCTGGTTCGCTGCATGGCATTATGCGGGTGCGCGGCTTTGTGCAGGACGATGCCCATATTTTTTGCACCGAGGCGCAAATCCAGCCGGAAGTCTCGACCTTTATCGACTTTCTGCACGCCGTCTACGAGGATTTTGGTTTCAGTGAGGTGATTTACCGCCTGTCGACCCGTCCTGAGCAGCGGGTGGGTTCCGACGAGGACTGGGATCGCGCCGAAAAAGCACTGGCTGACGCCCTGAACGCGCAGGAGCTGCCCTGGGAAGAGCTGCCGGGCGAGGGCGCTTTTTACGGGCCGAAGATCGAATTTTCACTGAAAGACTGCATCGGCCGGGTGTGGCAGTTGGGCACTATCCAGGTGGATTTCTCCATGCCCGGGCGGCTTGACGCCCAGTATGTGGCAGAGGATGGCAGCCGGCAGGTGCCGGTCATGTTGCACCGTGCGGTGCTCGGTTCCTTTGAGCGTTTTATCGGAATTTTGATCGAGCACTACGAGGGCGTTTTCCCCAGCTGGTTGGCCCCAACACAGGCCGTTGTGCTCAATATCACCGATAAACAGTCCGGATATGCACAAAAAGTGGAAGATTCCTTGAAAAACAAGGGCTTTCGGGTCATTTCGGACTTGAGAAATGAGAAAATCGGCTTTAAAATCCGCGAGCACACAATTCAGAAGGTCCCTTACCTGTTAGTGGTAGGGGATAAGGAAGTAGAATCACAGACTGTGGCCGTGCGTGCCCGTCGTGGTGAGGACCTGGGATCAATGGATCTCGATGCGTTTATGGCGCACCTCACGGACGATGTAGCATGTCGCGGTCGCATTGCATTGGAGAACTAGTATTAAGAACGATAGC
>CBDTVJ010000319.1:0-5292 GCA_965363655.1 uncultured Halieaceae bacterium
ACTGTAACTGATAAATGCCTTGTACTTGTATTCAGCCATAGCAGCTACTTGGTGGTTCCCGCGAGTCAAGTAATCCAAGCGTAAATCAGGCCGAGGTACCCCCCGGCCTGACTTGCTTTAGAACAACTGCCGGCCCAATGCGGACCAACCGAGCTACATTATTACTACAGCTTACTCTCGATCTGATAAATCAGGTGGTCGATCTGGGTCTGTAGATAGCTCCATATGAGGGCCGGAGCCTGACCGGAATCCGCATCATAGGTAGGTGACATAAAGACGGTACCCGTTTCAAGCTCCACCTGACAGTCGGCCAGCAGAGGATCCTTTGAGTAGGAACTATTCAAGAACCACTGCATGCGCTTCAACTGGCTGACGGCCTCCGCATATTCGCCCTGATCGAACCACCACTGAACAATTATCACATTGAAGTACAAGATGAATCGCGGCATGCCACTCTCAGTGCAGGCGAAGCTTACCCTAACAGTGTCGCTCAGCCTGTCAATTTCACGCGCAACTACCGCGACCATGTCCGCCGTCTCCAGGTAGCGAAGATTGCCGGCCAGGTAGGATAAACGACGTGTTCTCCCCCTATAACTGCCGCAAGAGCTGGTGACGTCCAGTACGACTTTACTCCTGTGCTCGAGCCCGGAGTTGTTGTAGGGCACGGGCACTTCGGTCGCATCCCACCAGCGCGGAATCCATGCCTGCACCGGTTGCTTGGACGGATCGTCGTTGCTGCAGAAATAGTCCGTATTGACGGGATTCTCTACCGTAAGATCTACGATCTGGTCTACGAATGGCGAGCCGGGTTCCAGGTCTAGATCCATATCGATAATGTTAATCTGGGGAATACCAGAGACAGGAGCGGGTATGCCACAGAGCTCGGCAGGAATCACCACATCAGGCCCCGCGCCCTGACCGTCAACATCGATAGAAAAGCTACCGTCGTCATTGATTACAAAACTGGGGGGGTTGCTAATACCGCTGCCTCCGCAAGCCTGGCGCAAATCCACCACCGTCACCTGGTTACTAATCGTGAAGACTCCTTTTGGTGGGTCCACAATCGTGGCTGTAACCCCTGCAACATCGTTTATGACCGTACATTCCGCGGTGGTGCAGGTCGTGGTGTCGATTACCTCGCTCTCCTCCAGCACAAAACCAAGTACCGAGAACTCATTGCTCCCGACAGGAGATGGCCTAAGCGACTCGCAGCTACCATAGCCCGCATCGTTCACATCTGACGGAACGGCGGTCGAAAAACGGGCTGCGACCATTTGCAGAACAACGCCAAAGCTGACTTCAGCGTTACCCCCGATATCATCAGAACCGAGAAACGTCTCTGTACCCGTTAAGTGGTAGGCTCTGCAAGAGAGTCCATCGACAGGGTCAATGAAATCTATTTCTACAGTACCCTGTTCGCCGTTCGCAGCGAGACCATTTCCACCATCGCCCGGGCATTTCACCCCGCGATTATCTCCCTCATTGCCACAGTACAGATTACTCAACCAGACGCCGCTGACACCCTGGGCGGAGCCAAAGGGCGTTGCAGCCACAGCCAGGACCTCTTCTCCATCTATCTCGTAACTATTTTTCAAGCCACTATTTATACCCAGGCCGAGGCTGCCTTCTAGCCATAGTCTATCGTCCTGCACCAAGTCGCCCAGACTGGCCGTCAAGCTTATTTCACCGTCGGGATCAGTCACCGGCGTAGCGTCGACATCGAACTGGGTAAAATCGTATTTGACTGACGGTACAGGCCAGGGGCTTGACGGAGTTTGCGCAACCGCGACTCCGGTGAACATTAACGCCGCCGCAGCCAGCCCTTTCACCAGCACAAAACGACTGGAACTCACTTGATATTCTATTATGCTTGAAGACATCCTTTTTCTCCGGCAGGCGTAATACGCCCTGACTGGTTGACGAAACCTCTTGCCTGGTCGAATACGTTCTGCGGGAAGCGTAATCGCCATATATTATTGATTCCAGGTACAGCTTTGCTAAGGGTAGTACATATTTGGCATTTTTCTAGGAATATGCAAAAAACCAGTTACTACTCTTCGTATATTTACTGCCGCCGCCTGTCCCTGGCGAATTCGCAATTCGCCACCCACACCTTGTATTTGAATTCATTCGTCGGCACTGGCACTGGCACCTCTGACCGGTTGCGCGACTATTTTCTGGTTCTGTAGCTCGAGCAGCTGAGGAATCTGGCGGATGTTGTCGCGGTCCTTTTCCTTGTCTTTTTCGCTGAGCTGCTCCCAGGCTACCAGGTCCGGGTGCAGCATGCGGTCTTCATCCCGCTGTGTGCCATAACTGTAACCGGCCAGGTGCTTGTCAGCCATCCAGCGGCGGTGTTCAAGTTGAGCGAGTACTTCCATGCTCGCATCGTCAATGGGAAAGTGCATCTCTGCTTCTGACGCATCCAGTGTTACCGCCAGGGAGCGACAACTGCGAAGCTTGACGTTCATGTGAGAGGCGGCGTGCTGGTTAGCCTTCTTCTTGTGGGCTGGCAGTTCTGACCAGGGAATGAGGGAGGGATTGCTCGCCCTGGTGTCACCGCTGTCCAGTTGCGTCTGTTGGTAGGCGTTGTGGATGGTTCTCGCCAGGGTATCCAGCGCGTCGTTCACGACCACGGCTATCGACACGGTTTCATCGAGGGTTTCGTAGTACTCAATAGGCGTGTGCTCCGGCAATCGTGATTTGTCCAGCTCGATGGGAACAAAATCGTCGTCGATTATTTCCGCAAGGAATGACTGCTGGTTGAGGCATACGACGAAACTGAGTGCTGGCAGGGATTCCAGACGGCGCAGGCCGTTGAGACGTCGGGCTGCGAGAATGCTTTCCACGTCAGCTGCCAAGGCCACATAGCATACTGAAAACAAGTGACTTGATTGCATGGCCAGCCATTGCTCGGGTAATACCGTGAGCGGGTCTGCGTAGACAAATTCCATTTGGAGTATGTCGCCAAGGTGTGGGTAGCGGTGCAGGAACCGGGAGACTGATTGCTCACAATCGGCGTGGCACATCACGGTCACCCGCGCCTTCTGGAAATCCGGGTAGTGTGCAGTTAATGCGGTTTGCACGATCATTTCCTTCACCAGTGCGTCGAATCCGACGAACAAAACGTGCATCGGCGGCGCATCGATGGTTGCGGGTCGATAGTACAGATCAGGTGCGCAGACCGTGAAAATATTGCGGGCGATGGTCTCCTTGCGATTGAATAGTCGAATGGCGTACCGGTCAGTATTGGTGGCGAAGAAGGGGTGGTTGGCAAACACTTCGTACAGATCGGGAGCATCCACACAGAGAAACGCCCGCAGGCCAACATAGGGTGGTTCGCCAGCGATGGCTGGTTCATGTCGGGTCACAACGTCCGCCATATTATGCAAATCCCGTTCCGTCAGCACCCGACTAAGGCGCTCTATGGTCTTGGCGGTGGCGATATTAGTCTGATCATCGTTGGTACACAGGAATATTTCCTTGGCGTAAACAGCCCGGGCCTTGTGCAGCACGAGCGGGTCCATGGCGTTGCCATGGATCAGGATGGCGCCGGCGTTGGCCAGTTCGGCGGCCATGGCGTTCATCGGGTCAATATCGATAACCACCACGTCTTTGTCGGTATGCAGGCAGTACTCACGCGCTATCCTGAAGCCGGTATCTCCCACTCCACATACCACCACGAAACGGCGTTTGCGAAACAGTAGGCGGTAGAGCGCAACCCGGGTTTCCACCTGCTTGAAGATGGTTACCGCCGCTGTGTAGAGTAGAACTGCCGGTGCGAGAGCCCGGGCGATCTGCAGCTGCAGTGGCCATCCCTGGGTTTCGGAAGGGCCCTCGAAGATGAACAATTGCAGGCTGGCATAGACGACATCCCACCAGGTGTTTGGACCCGTCTCCGGATTGAAATCCATGCTGAGCGCATAGCCCCAACAGCCCATGGCAAAAGCCAGCAGGGCCACCAGGCCGACCAGGGTCCACTCGTGCCGCGCGAGGAGGTTGGGCGGCCTGGTGGCTATGCCGAGGCTGGGTGAATCGGCCATAAAAATTTGCGTGTAGTCATATCGTGCTCATCACTCTAGCGTTATATTGTGCTAAAAAGAAGTGGGGGTTGTATGTGGTGGCCTGAGGCTCACCCGACGCAAGTAGCCGAGGAATGGCCATGGAGTAGCTATCGCGCAACGGCGGGAATGTCATCGGGTCACCATTGCCTCACAACAGACTGGGTGCGCGCGGCGTTTAGTCAGAACAAGCCGGGCGGTCAAGCTCTATGAGTTGGATGTGAAATGTAAGGCCTTACCCCTTAATCAAAAAAGGCGCCGTGCGGCGCCCTTTATTCACACTCGAAAGGAGTTAGTCGTCAAAGTTATAGAAGAAGCGCAAGCCGACTTGCCTTGGACGTGCAACATTCACTGAGTAGCGGCGCGAGGTGAAATCCCCGTAGGTCGCACCGATAAAGCTTCTATCGGAACGCACACCCGTTACTGCATACTGGTCAAAGACGTTATCCCCGTAAAGGGACACTCTCCAACTGTCCTTGAACCAGGTGACTGACGCGTTGTGCAGGTAGTACCCGTTAAGGCTTTCCCCGAAGTCGCGTTCCCCTACTTTGGTAAGGACATTGCTGGTGGCTGTTATCGACCAGTCAAAATCGATTTGCGAGCCGCCGTTCAGGTTCCAGGCGTAGTTCGCTGCCAAAAACCCCTGGTGCTCCGGAGAGCCCGGCAGTCGATCACCATCAAATGCATCTTCGCCACCGACCAGGCCCGGTGCATCATCCGTTAATTCCACATCGGTATACGCGTAGGAGCCGGAGATAGACAGGTTGGATGTGATATACCACTGGCCGGATAGTTCCACGCCCTGACTGGTGGCAGAGCCGCCGTTTGATGTGATGGGGATTTCGCCGTTTACGGTGATATCGTCTATCTGTACGTCATCCCATTCGATGTAGTACAAGGCGCCGTTGAGGAGCACGGAATCGCCAAACTGCGAGTGCACTCCCAGCTCATAGTTTGTCGTGGTATCAGACTTGATTTCTACTTCATCAGGCAGGGCACAGACATTTTGCCCCGGAGTAAGCGGGTTAGTGCACGGTGGTACGGAGTTGATTCCGCCCAACCTGTAACCTTCGCTCACTGTCAGATAGCCCATGATGTCATCGCTGAAGTCATAGGAAGTATTGAACTTGAAAATGACATCGTCGTCGTCAGTATCGGCGGATTGCGAGTCTAAGTTGATCGAGTCCGGTGGATCACCATCAAATACGGTGCCCAACAACGGCAGGGCAAAGCC
>CBDTVJ010000320.1:0-5290 GCA_965363655.1 uncultured Halieaceae bacterium
GCCGCAAACAGGGCGTTGCATTGCTCTTCAGGAAAACCTGGCTCTTCAATTGCCTCTTTATTGTTGTCCCCATTGGCGTGGTGTTTCAATTTCATGCATGATCCTGGTTTTGCAAACAAGTAGTAAGTCGAACTCGGGGCGGAATAAAATACTAAACTGCAGGATAGATGCAACCTCGATGACCCTATACTATGTCAGTATGCAATCATGGAGCCTGTATTAGTGCTAATTTGAATGTGGCTCCAGCCCAGCCTGTGGTTGCCAAAATTTTTGAGGTAACCTGACGGTATCTTATGTTTTAAGGGGCTCTAACGTCAATGTATGGTGTTTGGGTTCCATTACCTCGGTCGGGATATTAACGAGCTTCGCTACCGCCTATGACGGAATTCTCTATGACAGTAAAAGACGCTTCACTGGGACCGATGATCGCGGTTATCGGTTGCGATGGTTCGGGAAAATCTACAGTAAGTGAAAAGATCGTGATTTGGGCGAATGACTATGGCCCTGCCGCAACGGCTCACCTTGGCAAGCAGGCAGGCAATGTAGGGCGCGCGCTCGCCAACCTGCCGCTGGTCGGCAAGTTAATTGGGCGCTTTATCGGACACAAGAAGTTTTCACTCCGAGAACCACGTACCAAGAATAAGACGCCTGGCATTCTCGCTGCACTGGTGGCTTCAATGTTTACGCTACGACGCGTGCTGAGGTTCCGTCGGATGCTGGCTTTACGGCGCCAGGGCTTTATCGTTATTACCGATCGGTTCCCGCAACTGGACTGTCCCAACTCCTTCGATGGCCCAGTCCTGTCTGAGGATGTACAAGGCAGTTTTTTCGTGCGTTGGCTGGCACGACATGAGCGGGAAGCCTTTGAGTGGATGACCAGTTATCGGCCCGACTTGGTAATTCGACTCAATATCGACCTGGATACCGCTTGCGCTCGCAAGCCCGATCACATCCGCAGAAAACTGCAGAGAAAAATTGAGGTGGTGCCATTGCTAAAATTCAACGGTGCACCCATTGTCGAGATTGATAGTATCCAGCCTCTGGAGCAGGTATTGGCCGAAGCCAGGGAGGCGGTAACGCGTTTCTTAACCGAGCGTAGTGCCGAGGGTGGTGGCGAGCGTCCAAAAACTTAGCGGGGCATAGAGGAAACAGTCGATGTACCAGAGGAAGCGTACTTGAGAGAACCTCAGAGCAGCCCGCGCGCACAGAGTCCCATGCGCAGAATACTTGGTAATTTCGGGCTTCTGGTTCGGGGTCGCGGCATTGCCGCCGTGATGTCATTCGGGGCCACTGCCCTCATGGCACGGGCGCTCGGCCCTGCCGAGTTCGGCATGGTGGTACTCATAGAAGCTTATGCGCTGCTGGCGCGCGGCCTGTTCAGTTTCAAACAGTTTCAGGGGATAGTGCGTTATGGCGTACCCCTACACGACGCGAATGATAGGCACGCGCTGCAACGATTACTAAGCATCTGTCGACGCATAGACCTGTATGCCTGTGTCACCTCCACTATCCTCGCACTAATTCTGGCGCCCCTTATCGGGCCGTTGATGGGCATGGAGGCGGATCATGTAACGCTGCTAACTGCCTACAGTCTGGTCTTATTGGCCACCGGGAACAATACCGCGATAGGTATCCTTCGTCTGTTTGATCAGTTCGACATTCTGGGGCGTCAGATGACAGTTGGCCCGGCGATCACCTTTATTGGTGTTGCTTTTGCCTGGTGGTTCGATAGCCCCATGTCTGTCTTTGTCGCTGTCCTGGCATTTGCCTATGTCACCGAAAACCTTTACCTGAGCTGGTGTGGGCGCAGAGAATACCATCTGCGCTTCGATAAACCTCTCGAGGGCGGGATGGTCGGTCTTGCAGGTATGGCTGAGTTTTCCGGATTACGTCATTTTCTTTGGGTAACCTACTGGCAATCGAATGTCGACCTTGTGCCGAAACGCATTTCCCTAATGCTTACAGGCTATTTTTTGGGCGCAACGGAAGCGGGCCTTTTTCGTCTGGCGCGCCAGATTTCCAGCCTGCTGTCCAAGCCGGCAACACTCATTCGACAAGTGATATTTCCCGACCTGACGCGAAGCTGGCATCAAGGTAGCGATGATTTCAAGTTGATCGCATACTCTACTGCATTGATAGGTGCTGGTGCAGGGTTGTTGCTCGCGCTGGTCGGTTATTTATTCGGTGACCTTATTCTCGCAGCGCTCTTTGGCAAGGAGTTTGTCGGGGCGGCGGGCTTGCTTACCCTATTGTTGCTGGCCGGTGCTTTTGACCTCGCCGCCGCATCGTTACGTTCTGCCGCTTATGCTATCGGTCACGCTGGCAAGGTGCTGCGCCTGCATATAATTTCGGCGATCATCTATCTCGTCCTTTTCGTCGCTCTGACATCCCAGATGGGTTTGATTGGTGCTGGCTGGGCGACCTGTATTGCAGCTGCCCTGCCAACAATCGCTATGGCTGTTCTTATTCGCCAAAGTACTCGTGGAGCAACATATTTGGGGTCAGAGTAAAAACCCGCTCGGACTACAATTCGGTGAGGTGTTTTTACTCTGACCCCAAATGCCCGACCCCAAATGTCCCAACGACGACTTTGATCAGGGGTCGACGAGGACCAGGTCGGGCGTGAAAGCCCATGCCCCTTTTTGCAGACGGCGCAGCGCCCCACTGCGCTTGAACTCAGCCATGATACGACTGACAGATTCAATGCGCGCGCCGATGACTGTCGCACAGTCCTGGTTTGGCGGCAGCACCAGAGACGAGCTGCTGAGCTGTGAAAATTCATCCAGCAGCAACAGCAATTGCACCACCCGTCCTTTAATGGTGCCTGAAGTAAGATTGAGAAGGTGCCTGTCAGCCAATTCTGTGTGCTCATGCCAGCGTTGAATAATGGCTTCATAGAGCAGAGGCTGGTCGCTAACCAACTGTCGCAAGGTGCCAGCGGGAATTCTGCATACGTCAGTAGCAGACAGGCATTGCGCCGTATGCTCGTAGGGGACTTCCAGTTGCGTCTCCAGCCCGATCACTGCACCCGGCCCAAGAAAGCGCACGATACGCATCTCACCTTCTGGCGACCAAAGACTCAGTTTGACTATGCCTTTTCGAATCGAATAAAGTGCCGTGGGTTTATCGCCGAGATTAAAAATGATATCGCCTGGTTGATAAGTCAAGTCCCGGACGTTGGCAAGCAGAGAGGCTGCGCGTTGCACGTCCACGTCGGCAAATAGCATTCTGTCGCGGATAATACAATGTTCGCAGTCCGCTCGCCGAATACGCCTGCCGTCATCACACACGCATTGCCCTGCGTTATCATTGGTATTCAATAAAGCCCCACAGAAAGCCGTTTTCCGCTAATTCTAGCGGCGCAGCCAGGATAGACTGGCGGCCTTCGCGTGCCTGATAACTTGCTTACTAAATCCATACCCTGCAAACCAGCTTTACACTATTGTCGAGAAAGTCATTCTACGGCTATGCCCGGCGCTTGACGACTTAATAGGATCATTTGACAGAAAAAGTCCTGCAGTTATGTGAACTGACCCGCAAAAGTTGGACACCGATCCAACCGGAAAGTATTAGTTCCTATGAGCAAGCATTCAATCGATTTTGAGACGAGAATGGCTAGCCAAGTAGAACCACAGCTATAAGCTGAGGCCTGCCTGGCCCAGTCAAGTTCTCCCCTTTATTTTTTCTTCCTACCCTTGCCCTTGCCGCCGCCGGAAACACTACCAGAACCAATATTCACCTGGATAGACGTTATGGCTGAATTGCCGGAGGTATCGACTGCCTGAGCCAGAATAGTGTGAGCACCGCTAGCGACTTTGAGCGTGTTCCACGAGTAAGCAAGAGACGCGGAAGAGGCCGAAGTTTTGAGTTGTCCATCGATAAACAACCGGACAGTGGCGATATTGACATTGTCCCACCCGTCAACGGTGATCGCTACTGTACGGCTTACCGTGCTGCCATTCCCAGGGTTCTTGATATCCACAATGGGTGGCATTGAGTCGGTCACGTCGGGAACTTTATCAACCACAGTAGTAACATCACCAGAAGCGACCGAGTTGACCACAAAATTGTCTGCCGCATTGATCCGCCCCTCGCGCCAGACATTGTCATCTTTTGGCGCTGCCTGGAGCAACGCGCTGCAGACAGACAAGCCAAGCGCCACCAGCACGGCTCTTTCCAGAGTACCGTTGACCCCACCTCGACCCACAAGAAACTTCTGATTTTTTGACGACATTTATACAGGCTCCGTGGTTGATTTCGATCCCGAGGATTGCAGGGGAGTCTCAACACAAAGTGCCCGTACAAAGAACTGCACAGGGAATGGGTTGTACTGCCGGCAATCCCGCTACCTTAGGTTCACACCCTTAGGCCGGTGATTTTGCGTCCCTCCCTTTGAGAAGGTTTGCCATTCACATAATCAGCATTGATGTAATCGAACTTACTGTCAAATCCATTAACCCGAAAAAGTGCAGAAAAAAAACCGAAATCGTTAATATTCACGGTCTGCCAGCCCTGAATGTCAATCCAGACGTCGCGCTTACAAGTTGATGGGGTAGACGGGCGGTTATTATCCTCGGGCATGGTACATTGCGCTATACAGATTCGACCACAGGCCTCCCATGCCGTGTCAGTACGAACGGCCCCTCAACCTCCGGTCCACAGTCGTGCCGCAGTCTCCGCTCCAGTTCCTGCAACACTGCCCGGGTAATATGCGGTAGTTGTTCCATCTGTTGCGCCTTACCCAAACCCACCCAGTGCAAATCCAGCAGTTCTCCAGAACCTTGCGGGCGCTCGTGCACTTCGCCCTGGATATGTTCCGCATCGACCATAAAGAAGCGCGCGTCGAAACGGCGGTTACGATAAGGGGGGGTTATCGCCCTGGCGATGAGGTGCAACACGTCCAGTCTCGGGTTGACATCATGCTGCAGGAAATCTGCCCAGTGCCTGGAGCGGGATTTGATGGTCGGCGTGTGGGGTTCGCCCACTACCAACCCGGTCTCCTCGTAGGTTTCGCGGATCGCGGCCAGTGCGAGGGCACGCGCCCGGTTTTGGGAACACCCCCTGCGCAGGCGCTTCATCACTTCGGGGTGTAAGTCGTGAGGTGGGAGAATTCGGCTATCGCCCGGGTCGACCTTACCGCCCGGGAAAACAAACTTGTTCGGCATAAACTTGTGACTGGCGGCTCGCTTGCCCAACAACACCCGAGGCTCTTTACCGCCCCTGCGCACAATGATCAGTGTAGCGGCATCCTTCGGGCGCACTGCCCTGCCCTTGCTGCGCAATTCACTCG
>CBDTVJ010000321.1:0-5287 GCA_965363655.1 uncultured Halieaceae bacterium
AGCAGTTCTACGTGATTGCCTGTGGTGGCTGGCATGCGCGCCAGGTTGAACAGGCTGGTATAGATCGGTGCCTCTGGTGTGACAGGCACAATGTGTTCTGCGATGGTGCTGCTTGTTCGTTGCAGCAGGCGCATCGATTGTTCTTCAATGGCGTCTCGCTGCTCCAGATAGCCGTCGAATTTGTTGCGCCCGAAGATCAGGTAAAGAGGCACGGTAAGGATTGGCAAGGTGAGCAGGGATATTGCCCAGGCAATGGCCCCCTGCGATGTTCTCGCACTGAGAATAGCCTCCAGTGCGGAAACGATGGCCATGATATAAAACAATACCACCACCACTGCGGCTATCTCTGCATACAATTCTACGTCCATTGAGGGGCAGTCTAGCAGGCCGGGGCACAGTAAAACACAGGGTTAATTACGCGGGTCCCGTAGGGATGTCCTGAAAGGCGATACCCTTGTCCGCGCGCGGCTCCTGCGGCAGGCCCAGTACCTGCTCCGCCAGGATATTACGCATTACTTCGTCAGTGCCGCCCGCCAGTCGCACACCGGGAGAAAACAATACCTGCTGCTGGAAATGGGCGCGTTCCGGGCTTAGGGTTTCATCCTGGATGATGCCCGCCTGTCCGAACAGCTGGCAGGCGAAGTTGGCGATTTCCTGGTTCATGACTGCACCCACTAACTTACCCAACGAGGCCTCGGCACCGGCGATGCCGCCTTTGGCTACCGCTGTGATCATGCGTTTGTTCGCCGCCTGCAGACCGGCATACTGGCTGTACCAGGTCGCCAGGCGGTCGCGTACGATGGGGTCATCGGCTATGGGCTGGCCATTGAGCTGCAGTGACTTCACCAGGTCCAGGAACTGTGGGAAGCCTGTGGGCTGCACGCCGCTGATCGCCAGGCGCTCGCTCATCAGCACGGTAAGGGCGCCGGTCCAGCCACCGCCGACTTCACCCAGGCGGTAGGCGTCCGGTACCACTGCGTCGTGGAAGAACACTTCGTTGAAGTGTCCGCCGCCGTCCATCTGCTTGATGGGGCGGACTTCAACGCCCTTCTGGCGCATATCAATCATAAACAGGGTCAGGCCGCGGTACTTGGAAACCGTGGGATCGGTGCGGGTCAGGACCACACCGAAATCCGAGTACTGCGCACCGGAGGTCCAGATCTTCTGCCCGTTCAGTAACCAGTTGTCACCGTCGGGCTCAGCGCGGGTGCGCAGGCCTGCCACGTCGGAACCGGCGCTGGGTTCACTGAACAGCTGGCACCACACATCCTCGGCGCTGGCCATGCGCGGCAGTAATTCGCGCTTCGCTTCTTCGCTGGCGAAGTGCAGGATGGCGGGGCCGCAGTTGCCGATACCGATGACAAAATGGGCGTCGCGGGTCTTGTAGTTCTGAACTTCCTGAGTCCACACCACTTCGTGCAGGGAGGTGAGGCCACCGCCGCCGTATTCCTTGGGCCAGGTCAGGCAGGCGAATCCGTCGTCGGCTTTTTTCTTGTACCAGGCCCTGGCTTCCAGGAAAGCTTCTTCGCCCTCCATGCCCATATGCAGGTTGTCGGTGCGCCGGGTGGCGTTGGTGTCCAGCCAGTTTCTGACGTCGCTGCGAAAGGCAGCCAGTTCCGGGGTATCTTCAAAATCCATGGCGAATTCTCCTTAGGCTACCTGTAACAGGCGGGTGGCGATTTTTTCTTTCCACTGGGGTTGGCTGCCAATAAGACTGGACAGTAATTGTGCGCGTCGATAGTACAGGTGGCAGTCGAATTCCCAGGTAAAGCCCATGCCACCGTGGGCCTGTATGTTTTCCCTGGTGACCAGGTAGTAGGCGTCGGTGGCACTGACCCTGGCAGCGGCGGCGGCCAGCGGCAGGTCCGGGGCGTCCCCGGACAGGGCACAGGCGCCGTAGTAGGCATTGGCGCGGGCCAGCTCCACAGCCACATACATGTCTGCGAACTTGTGCTTGATGGCCTGGAAGGAGGCGATGGCGCGGCCGAAGGCGTAGCGCTCTTTGGTATAGGCAATGCCCATATCCATGGCGGCCTGGCAGCCGCCAAGCTGCTCGAAGGCCAGCAGGATAGCGGCCCGGTCCAGCAGTTGTGACAGTTCATCCTCACCGGCGATAGTGTCTTCTCCCAGTGCCTGCACGGGTACATCGTTGAACGTGATGCGGGCTTGTGAGCGGCTGGGGTCCATGCTGCCAAGAGAATCGCGCTGTATACCGGTATTATTGAGGTCAGCGATATAAAGGCCGGTCACGCCTTGGTCATCCTGTGCGGACAATACGGCGAAATCGGCAACCTCGCCGTCGGGGACCGGTAGCTTGGTGCCGCTGAGTTTACCCTGTGCAACTCTTGCCGCAGTTGACGGTGCTCCCAGTCCTTCACTGGTGGCCAGGGTGCCAATCAGTTCTCCCGCTGCCAGTTTGGGCAGGAAGTGCTGTTGCTGTGCCTCGCTGCCCCAGCTACAGAGGGCTTCTGTCGCCAGGTAGACACTGGAAGAGAAGGGCACTGGTGCCAGCGCTCGACCCAGTTCCTCGGCGATGACACACAATTCCAGGTAACCCAGACCCAGGCCCCCGTGGGCCTCGGGTATGGCCATGGCGGTCCAGCCCAGGTCGACAATTTTTTGCCACAGCTCTTTATCAAAGGGTGCCTCACTGTCGAGCACCCCACGCACTGTCGCCGCCGTGCATTCCTGGCTGAGGAAATTACGGGCCTGGTTGCGAATGAACAGTTGTTCTTCAGAGAATTCCAGATTCATGTTTGGCTACCTTGGATACCTGCCGGTTTGGCTTACCTGCCGCCGGCGCTGACACTGCATAGAGGTGGCCAATTATAGGCAATGCCGGCACTTCTGTGGCTCAACTAATTGGACTACTGCACTAAACCCTGTCCTGGATGCAGGGCTGGTGGTGCGGCGCTACTGCAGAAGATTGCCCTGCAGTCGAGCGATGTCTGCTGCATTGAGCTCCAGGCCCATGGTGACGTAATTATCGAAGCTACCCCAGTGTGAGTCTATTTCGTCAAAGGCCGCTTCCAGCCAGGCTTCTTCAACACCCATCATTACCGCCAGCTTGTCGGCGGCTTCCTCGCCTTTAAACAAACGCAAAAGCATCAGCTGGGACTTTCGTGCTTGCAGGGCATGCTGCTTGCTGGCCATGTAATCTCGCATAACTGCATCGCGGGGCACGCCCAGCACCCTGAGTAGTATGGCTGCGGCAAAGCCGGTGCGGTCCTTACCAGCGCTACAGTGCCAGGCAATCGGGGCGCCGTCGGCTTCCAGCACGGTGTGGATAAACTGGCGGAACTGTGGCGTGAATTCGCTGGCGAACTGCCTGTTGGCATCCAGCATTTTCTGGTTGGGGTCGAAGCCCTCGAAGTCACCGGACTCGATGCGCGCCATGATTTCGCCGACCATGGCCTGGTTGCCATCATCAAGGGTGGGGATTTCGATGACCTCGAAAGTGACCGGGTCAGGTAGTTGGTTGGGTTCCTCGGTTTTCTCCGCAGCGGAGCGAAAGTCGATCAGCCGTGTCAGTTTGAGCTTTCCCAGGTCGCTCTGGTCAGCCCGGGAGGCATGGGCGAAGGTGCCGGCCCGGTAGAGAATGCCCCATTTCACCTGCCTGCCATCATCGGTAGGGTAGCCGCCCAGGTCGCGGAAATTGGGAATTCCCTCGAAATTGAGCAGGCGGTGGGCATCCCGCTGGGCCGCGGGCAGTTCCGCAGGGATTAGCAGTGGTGGCGAGGGTATAAACTGTATCGCTGCGAATGCCATTGCCAGCACAGCAAAGCCTGACCACAACAGTTTTTTCTTATTCAAGATTTACTCCAAGGAAGATCCCGCAGTTGAAGCAGGCAGGATAGCATCGAAATTGCGGGGAGCAAGAGTTGCAGTGTTGTTGCGCGCAACTGGTTGCCTGTATAGAACCGAAGGACGATAATTGGCGCTACAGACCATTTACCCCATGGGCCCACGCAATGGCATCTCTACAGGATCAGCTCCTCCAGGCAGGTATCGTCGATAAGAAGAAGGCGAAGCAAATCAAGCAGGAACAGCGCAAGGAAGCCAAGGTCCGCCAGAAGGGCCAGGTTGAGGTGAATGAAGATAAGGAGCAGGCCAGGCGCGCCCAGCTGGAAAAGGCGGAGCGTGATCGTCAGTTAAATAAGCAGCAGGTGGATAAGGCCGAGGAAAGGGCGATACAGGCGCAGGTGATTCAGCTCATAAAGATGAACCGTATCGATCACCGGCAGGGGGATATTGCCTACCAATTCACCGATGGCAGTAAGATCAAGAAAATCTATGTCTCTGCCCAGTTGCAGGGTGATCTGGTCAAGGGCAGGCTGGCTATCGCCAGATTGGAGGGAGCCTACGAGCTGCTGCCCGCAGCGGCGGCGGAGAAAATCATGCAACGCGACCAGCAGGTCATCGTTATGCTCAACAAAGGCGCTGCAGTTGAGGTCGATGAAGATGATCCGTATGCGGACTACCAGATTCCCGACGACCTGATGTGGTAGGTCTTTCATTGCTGTTTCTATAAAGGCTTGGAGTTTGCGCAGCATGCGGTTTATTCTTGCTGCACGTTGTCAGGTCATACAGTGTTTTCTTATTGGGTCAGGGAGTTGGGTATGTTGAGAGTTTTGGTACTGCTGGTAGTTGGCTGCAGTTTTTGTCTTGGTGCGTTAGCGGAGCAGCCGCTGCGCCTGATGGCCAATACTTCGCCCCCCTACGCCGATGCCAAGCTGCCCGAGCAGGGCATGGCGCTGGAACTGGTCAAGCATGTTTATGGGCGCACGGACTACAGCCCTGAAATCACCATCGAAAGCTGGTCCCGGGCGGTTGAAGGTGCTCGCCTGGGTGTGTACGACGCCCTGGCGTCTGTGTGGTATTCCGCTGAGCGTGAAAAAGACCTGCTTTACAGCGAGCCGTACCTGCGCAGTGAGCTGATCATCCTGAAGCGACGCATGGACCAGCGTAAATACCGGAGTATTGAAGACCTGGCGGGCGGCCGTCTCGGTGTGCGAACAGATTATGCCTACGGTGTGGATTTTTCCTCGGTGCCAGACCTGACCCTGGTGGAGGAAAATCACCTGATCCAGAGCCTGCTTAATCTCCTCAATGGCTCCGTGGACTTTGTCATCGGGGATCAGCGCACAGTGACCCTACAATTACACGAATACCTGAAGGACAGGATTACAGAGTTCTCAGTGGCCGGTATCAAACTGCCCTCCGTGGAGCGCCATGTGGCCGCCAGCCGCTCACTGGCCGGGCATGAAAAAATGATTGCCGAGTTCAA
>CBDTVJ010000322.1:0-5286 GCA_965363655.1 uncultured Halieaceae bacterium
GCCCCCAAAGAAGGGAATTTATAAATGGCAAATGAAGGTTATCACGAGCCGGTTGAGAAGCTATCCGAGTCGCCTGATTGTATTGTGCGCCCTGGTCACCCGGGAGCACACTGTGGGTGAACTGGAAGCGTTGACGGGGCTCAGCCAGTCGGCAATTTCACAACATCTGGCTCGTCTGCGGGATGAACAGATCGTAACTACACGTCGCGATGCGCAAGGTATACTCTATTCGCTGAAAAACACCGCTGTGCGGGCGGTGCTAGAGACAATGCATGGAATCTATTGTGCCGACCACTGACAGAGGGAAGCGGCCTGCCAATGCCGAATCCGGCCTGCTGGACAGGCTGGTGCGTTACACCCTGGGCGGCGGCTTGCCTCAGCTTATCTTCATCCTGGGCCTGGCCGCCGGCGCCATCGCATTGATGTATACACCGCGCGAAGAGGAGCCACAGATTGTGGTTCCCATGATCGATGTGCTGGTGGAGGCGCCCGGCCTCAGCGCACGGCAGGTGGAGCGGCAGGTCACCACCCCCCTGGAAAAACTGCTGTCACAGATTCCCGGCGTCGAGCACGTCTACTCCGCCACGGCCAGTGGTCGGACCACTGCCACCCTGGTCTTTTACGTCGGGGAGGATAGAGAGGACTCCCTGCTCAATACCTACAACAAACTCCACTCCAACCAGGACCGTATCCCCCCGGTCGTCAGCCAGTGGATGGTACACCCGGTAGAAGTGGACGATGTCCCTTTCGTCATGCTGGGTCTGTGGAGTAAAGACGCAAACCGTTACAGCGACTACGAATTGCGCCGCATGGCGGATGAAGTATCCACAGTGTTACAGGGTATTGCGCAGACCAGTGAGGTCAATGTGGTGGGCGGTCGACCGCGCACCATCAAAATCCTTATCGACCCTGAGAGCCTGGGGGCGCGTAAAACCACCGTGGCTGATATCGTATCGGCCCTGGCAGTTTCCAATGTGCTGCGAAGTGCCGGCAACTGGGTGTTCAACAACGAATCGGTAGTACTGGAGTCAGGCGACTTTGTCCAGGATGTAGCCGCCCTGGAGACCCTCGTGGTCAATGTGATCGACGGCGTTCCCGTTTACCTGCGCGATGTATCCCATATTGAAGATGGCCCGGCGGAGCCCGACACCTACACCTGGATCGATTTCACCGCCGCCCACCACGATAACAGCAGCAGTCAGGCAAGCACTGGCCACCCCATGGTAGCGATCTCCGTGGCAAAACAGCGAGGCGCCAATGCGGTGACCGTGGCGCGGGACGTGCACGCACAAATCGCACGTCTGCAAAAGAACCTGCTGCCACCGGAAGTCCAGGTGGAAGTGCTGCGCGATTATGGCCAGACCGCCAATGAAAAGGTCAACAACCTCGCCAGCAGCCTGGGATTCGCCATAGTCACCGTGGTGATGTTCATCGGGGTGTTCCTGGGCTGGCGAGCGGCAGTGGTGGTGGGCCTGACGGTACCCATTTGCTACGGGGTCACCCTGGGCCTGGATATGCTGCTGGGTTACACCATCAACCGGGTGACCCTGTTCGCCCTGATCCTGTCGCTGGGCCTGCTGGTGGATGACCCTATCACCGGGGTCGATAATATTTCACGATTCATGGCCAGGACATCCCTGCCTGTGCGCGACCGGGTGGCGGCCGCCATTGCGGAGATTCGCATACCATTGATCATGTCCACCGTTGCTATCGTGCTCGCATTCCAGCCACTGGCCTTCATCACCGGCATGATGGGTCCTTACATGGCGCCCATGGCCTTTAATGTGCCGGTCAGCGTGATCAGCAGTACGGTGGTGGCATTCCTGTTCACCCCCTGGCTGGCCAGCCGACTACTCAGAGAGAATACGGCATCAATAACAGACGACAGGGCCGTGGTGCATGGTGGCCTCTACCGCCGCCTGATGGAACCTGTGCTTAATCACCGGGGCCGCGCCAAGGCCGTGTTGTGGCTGGTGCTCGCCCTGTTCATCGCCACCGCGATGCTACCGCTGCTGCGCGCTGTCCCTCTCAAGCTGTTGCCCTTCGACAACAAGAACGAAGTACAAGTGCTGATCGACATGCCCGAGAGTGCCAGTCTGGAGCATACCGCGACCGTGGCGCGGGACGTGGCCAATCAGGTGGCCCGGGTACCCGAGGTGTTGGCCATAGCGGGATTTATTGGTACGCCCTCCCCTATCGACTTCAACGGTATGGTGCGCCAGTACTACCAACGCCGGGGTCCCCACCTGGGGGAACTGCGTCTGACGCTGATAGACAAGTCCCGGCGCGCCCACCAGTCTCACGCACTAGTGCTACGTTTACGCCAACTGCTGGCTCCCCTGAGCCGCGATGGGGTGAAGATCAAGGTGGTGGAAGTCCCGCCCGGCCCACCGGTGCTCAGCACCCTGGTAGCGGAAGTCTACGGCGACACACTCACCCCTTACAGCACGCAGAAAACGGCGGCCCGGGTAGTGATGGACAGACTGTCCCGCGAGGCCCATGTGGTGGAGATCGATTCTACGGTAGAGGACGACAAACCACGCCTGCGCTTCGTCACCAATAAACAGAAAGCCGCCCTGTCCGGTGTCGCCACACAAGACATCGCCAACACGCTGACCATGGCCAATCGCGGGTATGTGGCCGGCTACCTGCAGTTGGAGCGAGAGGCCAGGCCACTGCCACTGGAGTTGCGGCTTGACCCGAGACACCGGGTGTCCGTCCACGATTTCGAACGCCTGCTGGTCAGGGGCCGACCGGGCGTGACCAAAGCCAGCACCGACCAAGGCCTGGAAATTGCGCCTCAACCCCTGGTGCCAATGGGAGAACTGGGCACTTTCCAGAGCAGTGTTGCCGATAAAACCATCCATCACAAGGACCTGCGTCCGGTGGTCTATGTGATGGCCGAACTTAATGGCCGCACACCGGCTGAAGTGATCGCCGATGTGCATGCCGACCGCGAGGCACAACCGCGAGAGGCCGTGCCCTGGGATGAGCGAACCTTTATTCACAGCGGCGGCGGTGACAGCTGGCAGTTACCGGCGGGTACAGACGTGACCTGGGGTGGCGAGGGCGAATGGGACATTACTGTGGATGTGTTCCGGGATATGGGTCTGGGCTACCTGTTTGCCCTGTTGGCTATCTTTGTGGTGTTGCGCCTGCAAACCCGTTCCACCACCCTCGCCCTGATCATCCTGTCAGCGATTCCCCTGACCATCATCGGCATCATGCCCGGCTTCTGGTTGATGAACCAGTTTGGCGAGCGGTTTATCGCGGGGGCGCCGGACCCGGTGCTGTTTACCGCCACCGCCATGATAGGCATGATCGCCCTGGCGGGCATTGTGGTGCGCAACTCCCTTATCCTGGTGGAATTCATCGGTCAGGCCAGGGCGCGCGGCGACACGGTTCACGAAGCCATTTTGCAGGCGGGCTCAGTGCGCATGCGGCCGGTGTTACTCACCGCCGGCACCACCTTGCTGGGCAATCTGATTATCATCCTGGACCCGGTGTTCAGCGGGCTGGCCCTGGCCATCATCTTCGGTATTGTCGCCTCTACCGCACTCACCCTGGTAGTAGTGCCGGCGGTATACCTGCTGATATACCAAGACAGTGACATGACACCCAATAACCAACTGCCACAGGAGGAAGCAACCCTATGAGCAAGTATCAACGCGGACTGCTCCTGCCCATTGTAGCGATCGTCGTACTGCTGCTGTTGGTGGCTGTCATGGCCGGTTACTTTACCCGGAAAATACCGCCAGGACTGGAATCGGTGGATGAAATCGATGCCAGCAAAACCGTGGCGGTTATCGCGCGGGAGGCGCCCTTCACAGAACCCGTGCCCGCGTCCATAGAAGCCAAAGAAACCACCATCATCTCCTCGCGCCTGCTGGCGCGCATCACGGGTATCGCGGTACGCGCGGGTGACCTGGTGGAGCAGGGCCAGTTGCTGCTGGAACTGGAAAAAACCGACCTGCTGGCCCGGGCGCAACAGGCCCGCGAACAGATTCTCTCAGTGGAGGCGCGCCTGACCGAGGCCCGGAAGAATCTGGAACGAGCAGAGGAATTACACCAACGCTCCCTGATCGCTGTCGCTGACCGGGATGCTGCGCGGGCCAATGCGGCTTCCCTGGAGGCCGACCTGGGTGCGGCGCGCCAGGCACTGCAAGAGGCAGAAATCGCGGTGGGGTTTACCGTGATCCGCTCGCCCATCGCCGGGCGTATTGTCGATCGCTTTGCCGAGCCTGGCGAAACCGCTTCCCCCGGCCAGAAACTGCTGTCTCTGTACAATCCCTTTGCGCTGCGAGTGGAGGCATGGGTGCGTGAACAACTGGCCCTGTCACTGGAGGCTGGCCAGCCACTGCAAGTGGAAATACCATCGGCGCAGCGCACCCTCACCGCGCGCATCGAGGAAATCGTACCGGCTGCTGATCCCGGATCGCGCAGCTTCCTGGTCAGGGCCATACTCCCCCCGGACAGCATTCTGCTGCCAGGCATGTACGCCCGCCTGCAGGTCCCCGCGGGAACCCGCTCACGCCTGCTGATACCGCAGGACCGCATAGCCAGGGTGGGCCAGCTTGACGTGGTCTGGGTGGCGCGTGCAGGGATATCAGAAAGGCGTTTTGTACGACTGGGGCAGCCTGCCGCCGAGGGCATGATAGAGGTCATCAGCGGTTTACAGGCCGGTGAGCTCGTGCTGCCCCCGTCCAGGTAATTTGCACTGAGTATAAATCACCAGCAGCTACGAAGGGGCTCATCCATGAACAAAAATCTCTCCACGATCTCGATAATTTTTGTCGTGCTCGCCCTGGCCCTGGCCCTGGCCGCGGTGCTGCAGCGCAGCCATCGGCTATCAAGCTGAAGAAAAACAACGTGTTCTTATGATGGTGGGGGGCGGGTCTGATGGGGGCTGGGACTCAATTTAGTAAACCATGTCCCGCACTCACAACCCGCAGCTCATTTGCATAATTCATCATAGTTAGATTGAACTTTTTTACGATGCTTCCCCTTGCCTTTCTCGGATGAGATTGCATTAGCCCAGTGATCGCACGGAGGCTCGAAGTTCTCCTCATAGATATACGTTGCTATCTTGGAGAGATTGTCATCACCAAGCGGTAACGCGGGCATCAGGCCCAATTTCTTTATCGGGTGCTTCATGAGCGCTCCATCCTCGGTGGGCTGGCTAACAAACTTGACTATTGCGTCGACGAATTCCTGCTGATTTTCGTATTGGCGCTTGTAGCGGCGCTGCACGCCGTACATCGGGGGGGCTTTGGGCGGGTTGAGAGA
>CBDTVJ010000323.1:0-5282 GCA_965363655.1 uncultured Halieaceae bacterium
CACTTTCCGACGCGTTTGAAGAGTTTGTCGAGCATTTCTGGAAGGAGTTTATCAGAAATAATCGCGAACTGATCTGACATACAAACACACTAAGAACAGACCGAGCTGGATATACAGGAACATACGGTACCGTCAAATTAACTTCTGCGAGCCAATGAAAGCGCGTCCGTCAACCTCAAGCAACCGCCTCTGACCAGTTTCCAAACGCACCTGTCCTGAGATTTCGATAGTGCTCTGCTGACACCAGATGCCTGCCAAGATTGAACAAACTATAGACGACGGCATGAACATCTGGAAATCACTGAGCTTGCTGGCTCGATTTAAACTGTCGCATGCCCCGCTCCTTTACTCTCGTCGGTTGGTGAGATAACTCAGTAGTACAGCCAGACAGCATAACTGATAATATTTGGGGGCCGCCCAGGCGCGGGAAACGATGGCGTTTGTATTTACTCATCGCCCTGCTTGTGCCTGCCACCATGCGCCTGGCGCATTTCATCAAGCTTTTCCCGCTGCTCTTCGGTCAGTACTGCGTGCACCTCCTCGCGGGAACCACCCTGCTCGCGAATCTGCTTCATTTCTGCCACCTGCTCATCGCTCAGGCCCAGATGTTGCTGCATGCGGGCAATGCGATCTCCACGATTGGCTTTCCTCTCACTGCGAAGCTCTTTGGCATTGGCCTGTTGCTCCTCGGTGAGTACGGCCTGAACCTCTTCCTTACTGCCACCGCTTTGGCGAATCTGGCGCATTTCAGCAACCTGCTCATCAGTCAGGCCCAACTCCTGCTGCATGCGGGCCATATGCTTCTTGCCGCCCCCGTGAGGGCCACCCTTGCCTTCGGCCATCGCGGTGGTAGATGCCAGTGCTAGTACCAATGTCAAAATAAATGCTTTCATGGGAAATCTCCTCTCGTTTATCCAGGCTCTATTAAAGCAAGGGCCGCCGTTAAGCAGGGATGGCTTTGGTTAAGAATTGTAAACTTTGGCCCGTAGTGACGACCAGTACAAGGTCAAGGTTCGAGTACCACCTTGATCGCTCCCGCCTTGCGATTGGCGGCAATTTCAAATGCCTCCACGGCGGCATCCAGGGGCAGGCGGTGGGTAATCAGGATATCAGGCAGTTCGGGACGCTGGGCCAGCAATTGTGCCGCCATCTCCACATCGCGCACCAGGCCCTGGCGTCCGTACAAAAACGATGCATAGATTTTCAAGCCTTTCATGCACACGTCTGCCGCAGGCAATGCAACGCCTTCCCAGTAGGTCGCCAACAACAGGATGACGCCGCCCGGTTTACACCAGCGCGCCGCCTGCGCCAGGGCTTTGGAATTTCCGGCGCACTCCACCACCACATCGTATTCACCACTGGGGTTGAGGCCCGCTCCCAGTCGCTCACCCGCTTCTTTTTGCGCATCGTGCCGCGCAGACAGATCGACCACGCTGACAAAGGGTGTCAACACGGCAGTGGCGGCCAGTCCAACCGCACCCGCACCGATAACGGCCACGCGGCTGGCCGGATTCAGGTCGAGCATACGGATGCCATGGGCCGCCACGGCCAGGGGCTCTACCAGGCAGGCATCGGAGGCGTTAACGTTGTTGGGGAGCGGCACAATGGCGCGTGCTGGCACCAGAATCTGCTCCGCCATCCCGCCGTCCAGACCGACGCCGTGCACCATGCCCGCGCCCAGCCGGCACAGGCCGTAATCTCCCTGTACGCACATGTCGCAATGACCACAGGGTGCGATAGGCTCCAGGGCGACGGCGCGACCGTCACTGAGGGTGCCGGCCACTTCATGGCCGATAGTGCCAGGTATTTCGAAGCCGGCGTTAATCATGTGCAGGTCCGACCCGCAGATGCCCGCCGAACGCACATTGACCTTGACCCCTTCCCCGCTGGGAAAAGGAACATCGACAAGCTGCACTTTCTTATCGCAGCACCGTACCGCTTTCATCCGCCACATTCCTTGAGCGAGGGCGGCTCTGCAATGACCGCCCTGCAATCACTATTAATAACGAAGATACATAATGCGCTGAGCAATGCGGCGGAAGCAAGTTGCTTGTCGGCGGGAAACCGTCAGGCAGATTGAGCCAGGAAATCCTCGAGCCAACCTCCGTAGTCCACTCGTTGTACCGCCGCTACCGCGCGCCTGAGGATTTCGGCCATCAGGGCATCCTGCTCTTCATTGAGCGCGCCGAAGCCGATAGAAACAATTATGGTCATCAGTGTGTGGAAGGTGAAACTACGATACTCCTGCCATGTGGCCTCGGCATCAATCGCCGCACCGTGATGAGCCCGGCGCTGTACATAGTAATCCACCAACTCCCGCTCGTTGGCTGCCAGTATCTCAGCCGGCAGGGAGTCGATCAGAAAGTACTGCACATCCCGAATACCCTTGCCCCAGTGAGCCGCCTGCCAGTCCAGCATGCCCATCTCATCACCGGAGACAAAGAAATTCCCCAGGTGGCTGTCACCGTGCAGTAAGGACAGGGGGCCTGCGAACCAGAACTGCAACAGGGTATCCCAGTTATTCACTGTACGTTGGTATGAGGCCACCACCTCAGGGGGAATCTCACCGGGCCGTTTCTTGATGCAGGGCTTGAGTGCCAGGCGATTGAGGTTGCGTGACACCAGCCCCATCGTCGGGGAGAGAAAAGGGTGATAATCCAGCGGCAGGATCGCCTCCTGTTGTTCCCTGCTCATGCCATAGTGACAGGCGTGCAGGCGGGCGAAGCCATCCAGGCAACGGCGCACCAGCTCCAGGGAAGGGCCTGCCATCATATCCGGATTGGTAAACAGCTCTACCGTCGGGTCCTCATGCAGATTCTCCTGCACCAGGAAGAAACGGGTGCCCTGCCAGCGGGTGGCATAAGTGACCGGGGTGCGCAGCGGTATGTCGCGCGCCACGTACTGAAAGAAATGGGACTCCAGCCGCCAGGAATTGATGATGCTGAAAAACCAACGGGTCGCGAGCGACTCCATGGGCAATTTGACGAACAGACTGTCTGGCAGGCCGGCTTCCCCATCCTGCTCAATGGTGAGTACCAGGTTATGGCAATTGCTGCTGACCGAGGGGATATCCTGGCGTTGCACCGCCGTGATATTGACATTCCCACCAGCGGCCACTGCTGCGCTGTTGATCAGCCGGGTCAGCGCTTCCGGGGTGGCCACGTCATCGGCCTTGTATGGCATGCTATGACCCGTTAAATCACCCAGGGCATCGCGCACCACCCGACACCACTCCCTGGCGGCAACCCATGCCATCCTGGCCGTATCAACTACTATAGACATACGATTCTCGTGTAATCAGGCTGATTATGCGAACTCCGGATACTTGCCCAAATCGGACATATTTAATATTATGTCCGACAGTGGACGTATACAAGCAACCGCCTCAAAGCCGGAGCGAACAGTATGACCCAGCAGACTGAAATCATCGACACACCAGACCAGCACTACGACTGCATCATCGTGGGCGCCGGCCACAACGGCCTGGCCACCGGACTGGTGCTGGCACGCAACGGCCAGAAAGTACTGATTCTGGAAAAAAACAACTTCGTGGGCGGCATGGGCGGTACCCGGGAAATACTCAAGGATTGTCGCAACGAAGTAGGCGCCAGCTGCCTGTTCCCGCTGTCGGCGGAGATCAAGGACTATTTCGATTTTGAGTCCCACGGGGTAGAACTGCTGCCCCTGCCGGTAATGGCGGTTAACCTGACCGGCGCCTCCGGTCGCCCCCTCATCTTTTTCAAAAGCCCACTGAAGCTGTCTTTCAATATACTGCGCAGCTTTGGCCCCGGCGCCATGCTGGGCTTCATCCGCCTGATGAAGTTTTGCCAATACCCGGCACGGGTACTGGACCGCTTTACGGCGCGCAAGGCACCGCGCAAGCTGGAAGACCTCATCGCTGAGGCGGCCACAGACGAACAGCGGGACCACCTGGAACTGGCCTTCAAGGGCTCAGCCATGGACATCATCGACAAATTCTTTCCCGACCCCATCAAGCATAAGGAACTACGGGCCAGCATGGCATTCGCTGCGGTACAGGCCACTTACAAAGGTCCCTATACCCCCGGCTCCGGCCTCTGCCTGATTTACACCATGGCCCAGGAAGGGTCCGAAGGCCTGATGCAGCGAGTGAAGGGTGGTCTCGGGCGCTTGTCCGAATGCCTCGCCGATCAAATCGAGGACCTGGGGGGTGAAGTGAGACTGAAGCAGCGGGTCTCACACATACTGGTGGAGAACAACCGCGCGGTAGGCGTTGCACTGAAGAACGGCACGCAAATTCATGCCGATACTATTATTTCCAACCTGGACAAACAGGCTACCTTCAATGGCTTGCTGGCAGAACATCACCTGGCTACCGATGAGCAGGAAAAGGTTGACGCCTTCACTCATCAAGGGGCCTTTGTACACATGCTGTTCAAGCTGAAGGGGCTGCCCTCCTACTCTACTCACCTGGAGAAACTGAACACCATACCCGGCGCGAAGTTCGGCGGCGCGATGGTGCTGGAACCCGAACAATTACAAGAAAGCTATGAAACCTGCCTGCGCGGTGAACTCCCCGAGCAGGTACCGCTGGCCTTCCAGATACCCACCGTGGCGGACCCCACCCTCGCCCCGCCCGGATACCACATCGCCAGCGCCTATGGCTTTTACTTTCCCTGCGAGGCGGAAAAATCAAAACGGGGTAAGCTACTGGACCAAATGGCGGAAAAGCTGATAGATCACATCAGCCTGCACATGCCCGATTTCAGGTCCCTGATCACCGATCAGGCGATCTTCTCTTCTGACCACTTTGCCAGTATGCAGGGTGTTACCAATGGCGACTGGACCCACGGCCTGTTGCATCCGGACCAGATGATTGGCGAGCGCTGCCTCATCGAAGGCACAGGACACACCACACCGCTTGAAAACCTCTACCTGTGCGGCGCATCCTGCCATCCCGGACCGGGTGTCACCTTCCTGCCCGGTTACAACTGTGCCCATGAAATCATGGCGGCCCGTGCAGCGCGATCCGGCCCAGACAACGCTAAGGGCGCAGCGCCTATTTCAACAGCACAGGAACCAGCAGCGCGTGCAGCGTAGTGCGCAGTTGCGCATCGCTCTTGACCCAATTACTGGGCAGGGTGAGGAATGACAGGAACAGGCGGTAAACCCATTCCACCAGTACTTCCGGGCGCACGGCATCCTGTAACAGACCCGCGTCCTGTGCCGGGCGAATAACATGGTCCATCAGTTCTTCGCCAAAACTGACCATCACATCGGAACTCCAGATCACGCGGCGAGCA
>CBDTVJ010000324.1:0-5274 GCA_965363655.1 uncultured Halieaceae bacterium
CAACGTGGATCTGGAATTAAGTGAATCCTACCTCGCCTTTCAGGAGGAGGTGGAAAACTTCCTTGCGTCAAACTGGCGTAGCGATTTGTCAAAGGACCCTGAGGTGGTTGATGTATTTCGCCACACGGCGACCGAGGCCGGCTATCTCTATCGTAACGTACCTGAGATCTACGGTGGCTCCGGGCAGTCTCCTGACGTATTGAAGGCGAAAATTATCGGTGAGTGCTTCGCTAAGGCACGGGCGCCGCGGGAGGTGTCCGGGGTGGGCATGATGATGCTGGTTCCGACGCTGCTCGACTGTGGTAGCGAGGTGCAGAAGCGAACGTTTATCCCCGAGACGCTAGCAGGGAAGTACCGCTGGGCTCAGGGTTACTCTGAACCCGGCGCTGGCAGTGATCTGGCATCGCTGCGCACTAAGGGAGAGCTCGTTGACGGCCACTGGCTTATTAATGGACAGAAGATCTGGACTACCATGGCACACAAGTGCACGCACATGTTCGCGCTTGTTCGTACCGAGCCACTGGCAGGCAAACATGCGGGCATCTCCTATCTGTTACTTGAGCTTGATCAGCCAGGTGTGACAGTAAAACCACTCAAACAGATGAATGGCTCGAAGGAGTTCTGTGAGGTGTTTTTTGAGGACGCCCGCACGCCAGCGGATTGGATAGTCGGTGAACGTGGTGAGGGTTGGCAGGTTTCGAAGAGCACCTTAAAACACGAGCGCAACGCCGTCGGGGCCGCCGGCGCCTCAAAGGCAATGTTTGAAAAACTGGTGCAGCAAGCACGGGAGTCCACAGTGAATGGGCTGCCCGCAATACAGGATCCACTTATCCGTGATCGGCTGGCAATGATTCAGGGCCGGGTAATGGCGCACCTGTGCGCCGGCTACTACCAGCTGTCCTGTGATGCCAAGGGTGATGATGCAGGTATCGTTGGCCTCATGAACAAAATGAATACCGCCCTGATCGGCCATGAGGTTGCCTCCACGGTGTCTGAAGTTATCGGTGACAGTAATTTGCAGATGCCCAATTATCAGGCGGGTAGGCCCGGTGAGGAAAAGTGGGTGAACCAGCAGATGCTGTCTCTGGCGGCCGCACTCGGGGGTGGCACGTCTAATATCAACCTGAACATTATTGCCGAACGTGGGCTGGGACTCCCGAGGGATTGAAGTATGAATTTTGACCTGAGTGAAGAGCAGGAAATG
The DNA here is from genome assembly GCA_965363655.1 of uncultured Halieaceae bacterium. Classification (GTDB taxonomy): domain Bacteria; phylum Pseudomonadota; class Gammaproteobacteria; order Pseudomonadales; family Halieaceae; genus Marimicrobium. The sequence continues at coordinate 1,205 of CBDTVJ010000324.1, forward strand.
ATCCGGGATTCGCTAGTCGGCTGTTACTCGCAATGCAATAGCGATGAGCAGCTGGTGAAGAAATACGACAGGGAACCGGCGCTTGACGCTGAGCTATGGCGGGCCCAGTTGGCGCTGGGATTGACCGGCGTAATGGTGCCCGAGTCTCTGGGCGGGCTGGGTATGGACCTGCTTACCCTGGCGGTGGCAGCCGAAGTGTCGGCTTCTTACGCGGTGGCTACGCCCATGGAGTATCAGTGTCTGGCGGCCTGGGCCATTGCGTGCTCCGGCTCGCAGACATTAATCGAAACCTGGTTGCAGCCAATTGTACTAGGCGAAAAAGTAGCTACCCTCGCCTTGTCAGAGGAGGGGAGTGGGGCTGCCCCCGACCGCTTATCGACACATGACGGAGCTACTGTCAGCGGCGTTAGACGCTTTGTGCCCTTTGCCGCGGAAGCAGATATTGCCGTGCTCACTTTGGGCGACGGCAAACTGGGTCTTGTGGAACTCCGGCATGACTCTGTCGTACTGGAGGCAGTGGAGCCGCTGGACAGGTCACGACCGGTCTGTCATCTGCGCCTGGACAACACGCCTGTGGTGATCTTCCCGGAGGCTCTGGCGCAGCGCTTGTACGACGCCGCACTCATTCTACACGCAGCCAGCGCGTTCGGCGCTGCCAAGCGCTGCCTGGATATGTCGGTAGAGTACGCCAAGGTGCGCGAGCAATTTGGTCAGCTGATCGGCCAGTTCCAGGCGCTGAAACATCAACTGGCCCATATGGCGCTGGACACTGAGCCCGCGCGATTCTTGTACTGGTATGCCGCCCACTGTTGGGATATCGAGACCGAAGATGCGCGGCAGATGGCCGCGCTGTGCAAAGCGCACCTGGGTGAGGTCGCAGTGGACACTGCGCGGGCGGCAGTAGAGGTCCATGGAGGAATTGGCTTTACCTGGGAGCTTCCAATCCACATCTGGTTAAAACGCGCCATGGCCGACAGCGCTATCTATGGCACGCCAGCGAGACAGCGGGCACGGAGTGCCGAGCTTGCTCGCTGGTGAGCCGGATGACTGAGGTGTATTGCAATGAACTTTGAATTTTCCCAGGAACAAATTTTGCTGCAGGAAGAAATCCGGCGGCAAATCAGTGATGCCTGTCCATAGACGGCATTCTATTAGAAAGATAGGGGTACTTTACATGAATATCGAGTTACAAAAATCCTTGGTGTCTGAGTGGTATATGGGGTTTACGCACCGCGATGGAGACCGTTTTGTCGCTACTCTCGCAGACAATGTTGTTATAAGGGCTGTTGGCAATAGTCCTTTCTCAGGCACCTTTGAAGGTAAGGCGACTATCCAGGCGGCAGCTGCACAATTGTTTGGTGTTTTTGAGCCCTGTCAAAATCCCGAAACAGATACCGAATGGAAAATCATGGTGGCCGACGGAATTCGCGTTGTTGGCATGATGGCGGTTAACTGGAAATCGGCAGCCACCGGCGCTGATTATCCACAACGTTACTGTCAGGTCTTCGAGTTTGACGGTGACAAAATCAGTGGGATCTGGGAATTTTTCGACACCGCCTTGATCCAGACGGCGTTGGCGGGTAATGCATTGAGCAACCCTGAAACCCCGGTTGAAAAACCCCTGTCGTTTTGAGGTGATTATGAATAATCGACTTGTCACAATGGCCCGTCATCCCGTCCAGCTCACGGTATCGGCCGAAGATTTTCAAATTCTCGAAGTACCGGTCGCAGAACCGGGTGAAGGAGAGCTGTTAGTAAAAACGATCTATATCGGCGTAGACGCCGGCTGCCGTGCCATGATGAACGAGGACCCGTACGTAGTGAACATGGAAGTGGGGCACCCCTTCGTTGGCACCCAAATAGCACAAGTGGTTCAATCGAATGCCGAAGGATTTGCGTCGGGGGACTTTGTCCATACCATGAGCACCTGGAGTGATTTCTCGGTGTTTAAGCCGGCAGAGCTAGGTCCCTGGTGCTACAAGATCGATGGTGACTTGTCACTCGCTGTACACTTGGCTGGCCTCGGGTTTACCGGTTTTACGGCGTGGGTTGGTTTAAACGAAATAGCCAGACCCACCCAGAGCGATACAGTGGTTGTTTCCGCCGCGGCGGGAGCGGTAGGATTTGCGGCCGGTCAATTGGCTCGCATGACAGGTACAAAACGCGTAGTCGGTATTGCTGGTGGCGCTAATAAATGCCAATACGTGGTTGAGGAAGGTGGTTTTGATGCCTGTGTTGACTACAAGGATCCGGCATTTGCCGATCATCTGAAAACTGCCTGCCCTGAAGGTATCGACGTGTATTTTGAAAATGTCGGCGGGAAAGTGCAGCAAACCGTATTACCCTTGATGAATGATTTCGGGCGTATCGCGCTCTGCGGCCAGGTTGCGCAATACGGTGACGAGGCAAGCCATGGTCCCAACTGGTTCCCGTTAACCTTGAAACGACTGAAGGTACAAGGCTTTCTCGCCAATGACCATTTCGAGTGTTTTGCACAATTTCGCGCCGAAACAGAAAAGTGGTTTAGGAGTGGGGACTATAAGTCTCCTGTGTCGATCGTCAAAGGACTGGAAAACTGTCACGAGGCTATCAATAGCCTGATCTCAGGGAAAAACCTGGGTCGGCAGGTGATCCAGGTGGCTGAGGCTTTACCAATTAATACTCAAAGGAGGATTACATGAGCGACGTATTTGAAAGGCAACCCGGCCTTAGCGATCTTGAATTTTCCATGCAGGAAACGGCGCACCGATTTGCCAAAGATATCATGCGACCTGCCGGACAAACGATTGATCGCATGGACCCTGAACTGGCGTTTGCCAAAGACTCTCCTTATTGGGCGGCTCGCAAACAATTTTGCGACCTGGGCCTCCACCTGGGTGAGTTGATTGGCGAAGTCACTCCCATGGAGTTTTCGCGTATCAATGGTTTGATCGCCGAAGAGCTGGGCTGGGGCGATTATGGCCTCGCGGGAAGCTTCTTTGCGGCCTCATTTCCCGCGTACCTGGCGATGATGTCAGGCCGGCCTGAGCTGATGGAGAAGTTTCATTATAACCAAATAGGTTGTTGGGGATTGACCGAACCTAATCACGGTAGCGATCAAATCGATTTTTCCCAAGCCATCAGTCCGCATGCCCGCGGCGGCGAGGCCAGCGACTGCGTGGCGGTGCGCAAAGGCGACAAGTTGATTATCAAAGGGCAGAAATCCGCCTGGATCAGTAATGGATATATTGCCGATGTGATGTCTCTGTTCTGTCGCTATGACGATGGCGACAACAAAAATGGTCGAGCAGCCATACTGGTACCGTTAGACTTGCCCGGTATTACCCGTGGTAGAAATATATACAAGCTCGGCCTTCGCGCTCTCCCTGACAGCGAAATCTTCTTCGATGATGTCGAAGTGCCTTTTGAAAATCTGGTTTTCGGGCCTGAACAATACCCGCATGTATTGCGAGGTATTTTGTCGGGGGGATCTGGACCCGTAGGGGCCCTAAATACCGGTTTGTCACGCGCTGCCTACGAGTTGGCACTTAATTTTTCCAAAGAGCGCGTTCAAGGGGGGGAGCCGATTTTTAACCACAAAAATATCCGTATTAAGCTCGCTACGATGTTTCAAAAAATCACGGCTAGTCGGGCGCTGTATCGTCATGTAATGGAACAAAATGTACACAACCCGGAGTTAAGCTATTCGGTTTCATCCGCCGCAAAAGCGATCTGTGTTGAGACCGCTATTGATGTAACCGGCCTCGCGTTTGAAGTCTTCGGTGGTGCCGCGGTGGTTTTTGAATCTGGCATTGAAAAACTTCTACGCGATGCGCGTACCGGTAGTATTGGTGAGGGGCAAAACGATATGGTCCGCTTGTTAGCTAGCCTGGATTTGTAATAATGAACTTTGAATTTTCCCAGGAACAAATTTTGCTGCAGGAAGAAATCCGGCGGCAAATCAGTGGTGCCTGTCCCCTCGAACGCGTCATGAAAGTCATGGACGGCGATACCACTGAGCGACTGAAAATCTGGCGTGAGTTTGCCGAGCTCGGTTACCAGGCGACCGCCATGCCAGAAGACCTGGGCGG
>CBDTVJ010000325.1:0-5254 GCA_965363655.1 uncultured Halieaceae bacterium
CGCAGGCCGAGGGCTGCGCCCTCCTCCAACCACTCAACCGGTAGCGCACTGCCGCTGCGCAGCACCAGGTCTGCGGCGAGAAAGCGATGGCTTTCCTGTTCCAGAGCACCCTGCAACCTGGAGGCGAAGGCAGAGATGCCGGAAACCACGCCCACGGCCAGCACCAGGGCCATGACCAAGACACCCAATTCGCCGCCGCGCCAGTCTCGCAGTAGCATTTTCGTCGCTGTCATCGACATCGAATCGCTACTCCTGCACCAGCGCGCCACTATCCAGGCATACGCGCCGCTGACAGCGATCTGCCAGCCCATGGTCGTGGGTGACCAGCACCAGGGTAGCGCCCTCCTCCCGGTTCAATTCGAACAGCAGGTCGATAATATGCTCACCGGTAACCGTATCCAGGTTGCCGGTGGGTTCATCCGCAAACAATATCGCTGGCCTGGTGGCGAAAGCGCGCGCAATTGCCACGCGCTGTTGCTCTCCCCCTGACAGCTGCCGCGGGTAATGCCGGGCCCGGTCGCCCAGTTCGACCCGCTGCAGATAGTGTTCCGCCTGCTCAGCCGCATTGCTATGCCCTTGCAACTCCAGTGGTAACATAACGTTTTCAAGAGCCGTCAATGCCGGTAGTAGCTGAAAGGACTGGAACACAAAGCCTATGTAGCGGGCGCGGAACTCGGCTCGGCCATCTTCATCCAGCTCATCCAGCCTGGTACCATCAATTGACACGTAACCGCCGGAGGCTTCATCGAGGCCCGCCATCAGGCCGAGCAAGGTCGATTTGCCGGAACCGGAAGCACCAATTATGGCTATGGATTCACCGGACTTGATTTCCAGAGTGATCCCTTTCAGTATTTCAAGCTCAGTTCCCGCCATGGGAACCCGTTTCTGGAGATTGTCAGTTTTGATCATGCAGCGTTTCCTTTACTGCGTTTTACGCAAAGAACTTGTCCTTGGATGGTTATTTCTCGTCCTTTCAGCACATTCAGTCGCCGCTGAACGAACCATCCTCGTCATTGGGGATAGTATCAGCGCCGCCTATGGTATGTCTCTGGAGCAGGGCTGGGTTGCCCTTATGGGGGCTAAAATCGCTGCCAGCGACAAGACATTCACCGTGGTCAATGCCAGCATCAGTGGTGAAACCACCGCGGGCGGCCTGCGTCGCCTGCCGGCACTGCTGGAGCAACATAGCCCGGCACTGGTGATTATTGAACTGGGCGCCAACGACGGCTTGCGGGGCTACCCGCTGTCTACACTGCGCAGCAACCTGGACGAACTGGTGACCCTGTCACAACACAGCGGGGCCAAAGTAATTTTGCTGCCCATGGAAATACCGCCAAACTATGGCACGCGCTATACCTCCGGCTTCAGGGACAGCTACCGTCAGGTGGCTGCCCGGACCAACAGTGTACTCACACCCTTTGTACTGGACGGTGTAGCGACCGACAGGTCGCTAATGCAGGCCGACGGCATTCACCCGACTGCGGCCGCCCAGGTGATGCTGCTGGATAATGTCCTACCCACCATTGTGGACGCGCTGGAAATATTATGACGAACTCACTGTTCGAGCAACTGCAAAGCGCAGATCGCGGCAATATATGGCATCCCTATGCCTCGGCCACACGGGCACCTGAGGTATTTCCTGTAGTCGCCGCCAGCGGTGTGCGACTTGAACTGGCCGACGGCAGGCAACTCATTGACGGCATGGCTTCCTGGTGGTGCGCCATACACGGCTACAATCATCCGGTGCTTAATCGCGCGGTAGAGTCACAGCTGCAAGCGATGTCCCACGTCATGTTTGGTGGCCTGACGCACCCGCCAGCGATAAAACTCGCGCAGCTGCTGGTAGAACTCACGCCACCCGGCCTTGATCGGGTGTTTTTCAGCGACTCAGGCTCTGTGGCGGTAGAAGTCGCCATCAAGATGGCCCTGCAATACTGGTACTGCTGTGGCCTGCCCGGCAAACAAAAAATGCTCGCCCTGCGCAACGGCTACCACGGGGATACTTTTGGGGCGATGTCACTGTGTGACCCGGTCACGGGTATGCACCACCTGTTCGGCAGCGCCCTACCCACCCAGTACTTTGCACCGGCTCCTGCTTGTCGCTTCGATGAACCCTGCACCGACGCGGATATCGCAGAACTGACCAAGCTGCTGGAGCTGCACCATAATGAAATCGCCGCCGTTTTTGTTGAACCCGTTGTGCAGGGTGCCGGTGGCATGCGCTTCTACTCCCCTGAATACCTTCGCAGGCTACGCGGCCTTTGCGACGCGTTCAATGTGTTGCTGATATTTGACGAAATTGCCACGGGCTTTGGCCGTACCGGAAAACTGTTCGCACTGGAGCATGCCGCGGTAGAGCCAGACATCCTGTGCCTGGGTAAGGCGCTTACCGGCGGCTACATGACCCTGGCCGCCACCCTCTGCAACGCGCGTATCAGTAACGGTATCAGCGACGGTGAAGCGGGCGCCCTCATGCATGGCCCCACCTTCATGGGCAACCCACTGGCCTGCGCCACCGCTATCGCCAGCATTCAACTGCTGCTGTCCCAACCCTGGCAACACACGGTGCAGCGGCTGCACGCGGAGCTAGCCGCAGGCCTCGCCCCGGCGCGCGATCTGGCCAATGTCGCAGATGTCCGCACCCTCGGGGCTATCGGAGTCATAGAACTAAAAGAAGCGGTGGATATGAGTGTGGTGCAAGGCATGTTTGTAGAACGCGGGGTCTGGGTGAGACCGTTTGGAAAACTGGTCTATGCCATGCCCCCCTATACCATGGGGACCGATGACGTGAACACTTTAACGCAAGCAATGGTTGAGGTGGTCGAAGCCATTGCGTAATGCGCCGGGGTCTTCCCGACCCTGGCGCTGTTAGCGAATTAGCCGGCGTGCTGGCTGATTTGAATCGAGCCGGTCATAAAGGTCACCGCACTGCCCGTCATGAACACCCGCCCATCACTGAGTGCACAATCAAGCACCCCACCCCGGATGTGGAAGCTGACTTCAGCGGCAGGGTAATCAAGGTGCTCAAACAATACATGGGCAGAAGCCAGGGTAGCGTGTCCACAGAGATCGGCCTCGACCTGCGGTGTAAACCAACGCAGCTCATAGCCATCGGCAACTGACACCAGGTAAGCCGTTTCGGACAGATTGTTTTCCATCGCGATCGACTGTAATAACGAGTCTTCCAGCCAGGAATCAAGTATGATGACGGCCGCCGGGTTACCGGTGAAGATCTCACCGGCGAAGGCATCAACCTGGTAGATTGGCAAATTCATAAACTAGCTCCAGCGCAGCACTCCCCAGGGAGTTGTACAAACCACAAGCTCTTTAATATAGTGGCAGCAGCAGCCTGTGACCACTTCCAAGTGAAAAATTGACATGTCTATACGACAACAATCGCCGCTACAGGCCAAGTTCTACGAAGTCATATTCGGCACCGAGACCCCCGCCGGCAAGTGGTTTGATATCTCGCTGATCCTGCTGATTACCACCAGTGTCGCTGTGATCATGCTCGACTCCATCTCCGGCTTACACAGCAGTTATGGCGCACTGTATTTACGCCTGGAGTGGATATTCACCCTGGCCTTCACGCTGGAATACTTTATCAGGATCTGGTGTGCCCCCAATCGCAAGGGTTACATGCTCAGTGTGTATGGCATTGTCGACCTACTCGCCCTGCTACCCACGTATCTCTCCCTGCTACTGCCGCAGGCTGCGCCTCTTTTGATTATTCGCCTGCTGCGTATACTGCGTATTTTTCGTGTACTGCGAATGTTGTCCCTGTTGAGTGAGGCCAATTACCTGGCCGCTGCATTGCGCCGTTCCGCGCGCAAAATTTTCGTCTTCTTCGCGCTGATGATCGTCCTGGCTACGATATTTGGCTGCCTGATGTATGTCGCCGAGGGGGCTGAGAATGGCTTCGAGAGCATACCCCAGAGCATCTATTGGGCCATCGTCACTATCACTACCGTAGGCTACGGCGACGTGGTTCCTTTGACTGCCATCGGACGGGCCATTGCGGCCGTGGGCATGCTCATCGGCTACGCCGTCATCGCCGTTCCCACCGGCATTATCACGGCGGAGTTAACCGTCTCGCAGCAGTTCCGCCACGAGCAGGAGTTGCGCAGCTCCCGCAACTGCACAAACTGCGCCTCGGTGGAAAGAGACCCCGACGCCCATTACTGCAGAAGCTGCGGTGCTGCACTACCGCGTCCCGGACATGAACCGGCATGAGCACAAGGAAATACCAATGATCGCCACACCCCTGTTCTCCTATCGCAAATACTGGGCGGAATGCTTCGGTCACGCGCCTGAATTACCGATGTCGCGCCAGGAAATGGATGCCCTGGGCTGGGACAGCTGCGATATCATCATTGTCACCGGTGACGCTTACGTGGACCATCCCAGCTTCGGCATGGCAGTGGTCGGGCGCCTGCTCGAGGCACAGGGTTTCCGGGTCGGCATCATCGCCCAACCGGATTGGACCAACACGGAGGATTTCCAGGTTCTGGGCAAGCCCAACCTGTTCTTTGGTGTCGCTGCCGGCAACATGGATTCCATGATCAATCGCTACACGGCGGATCGAAAACGGCGCAACGACGACGCCTATACGCCGGGCAATACCGGTGACAAGCGCCCGGACCGGGCGGTCATCGTCTACAGCCAGCGACTGCGCGAAGCCTACCGCGATGTGCCGCTGGTGATCGGCAGCATTGAAGCCAGCCTCAGGCGCATTGCACACTACGATTACTGGAGCGACAAGGTACGCCGTTCGATTCTACTCGACAGCCAGGCCGACCTCCTGCTCTACGGCAATGCCGAGCGGGCCATCGTTGACGTCGCCCACCGCCTGGCTGCCGGGGAGCCCATCAATACCATCCGGGATTTGCGCGGCACCGCTTTCGTGCGCAAGAGCATCCCGCCTGATTGGCGGGTCATCGACTCGAGCAGCATTGATGTCATTGGCACTGCTACCCCGCCGCCCAATCCCTACGAGGACACCAGCAGCGAAAAATGCGCTACCAAGGAGCAGGAAACAGGGAGCGCTGATATCCAGCCGGTGACACTGCTGGACCGGGCAGGCAGTGACCAACAAGCCGTCATACGCATTCCACCCTACGAGCAGGTCAGGGACGACGGCGCACTCTACGCGCATGCGTCACGTATATTGCACAAAGAGACTAACCCCTACAATGCCAGGCCGCTGGTGCAGGCCCATGGTGAACGGGAGGTGTGGTTGAACCCGCCACCCATA
>CBDTVJ010000326.1:0-5245 GCA_965363655.1 uncultured Halieaceae bacterium
CGCGATCGAACTCCCCAGTACCAGAGCAAACAACACGCCAGCCTTGGTGGCCATTACCAATTTCTTGTCAGTCATGTCGGTAGTCTCTCCTGGAGGTTAAGGTATAAGCATAAAAATACAAGCAATGGCTATCTACAAAGGATTTTCCTTCTATCAGATCAGGGTGTGTACCAGACAGGACTGGTATAGGCGCGTTCCTGGATAGCTATCGGCGCGCCCTCAGGAATTGGTCGTTTAAAATGTCTGGCGTCAAATGTTGTCCAGCGGGGTGTGGGAATTTCCAGTACCCGCACATAATAGAAAGCGGCCTGGGCGGGATCAAAGTCTGGGTCCTGCCAAAATGCCGTGAGCGCAGTACTCCCTATGGTATTGCGGTAGCTGGGTTCGGCCGCGTCGACTGTGTTGCCTACTGATTGCCTGGCACGGCCGGATTTATCAATTTTACGTTCGCCGGATATAGCGACGTCCCACACACGTTCATGCGTCTTGCCATCGCTATCCAGCCAGCCTTTGATCACCTGCACACGATCCAGGTTGGCTCCGTCGACATCCTTGAAGGCCTCGACTAAAAAGCCAGGCGCCTTACCTGCGGGTGCGGCTACCAGATCATTCCCCATGGGAACACCGTTTTGGTATCCGTAGACATCCATATCCGGGCGAGCCAGATCTTCGCTTTGGAAGTCCCAGCCGGCAAACAACCGCACCATCATTCGAGTACCGGTGGTCGCGTAGACCTCCTTGCGCGCCATGGCATCCCAGATCGCCTCGCGCGTGTTTTCCCGTGCCCATACCGCTGTCAGGCCACCAGCCGAGGTCATCCAGGCCTTTTGCTGCTCTGGCTCCGGTCGCGGGCGACCCGCTATAATTTCCTCGAAACGCATGGGGCTGGCCGAAGGCTCAAGGGCGGATACCTTGCCAAAGAAATTATCTTCTCGGGCGGTGGACAGTGCGGTGTGTTGGTCGGTGGAGCCGATCATGCCAAACTTAAAAGGATTGGCACCAAGTTTTAGGTTATAGGCCAGGCCTCTTTTCAGGGACTCACGGGCATACTCCCGAGGCAGCATATCAGTGGTGTGCGGCTCCGGGCCGAAGTTGGCTGTATCCCACCTTTCGAAATCAGCAAACTCATCATCTGGGGACAGCAGCGGATGAGTTTCCGCATCGCCCTTGGCCTGAGTCATTTCATATAGGGGCTCCCAACGCATCCGCCGCTGGGCGTAAGCTTGAGTCAGGGGTTCTTTGTCAAACGTGACATCATCGAACATCAAGCCATTAGACAAGTTGCCATTGTGGGGGATGGCCAGGACCTTTCCCCCAGTTTTGGCTTCATAGGCTTCCAGCCAATTCCACAGTTCCTGTGGATTCTCCGTGTCGTAGGCAGACAACGGAACCACTTGCCCGGCTTTGGTCTTGTCATCTCTTAAAACCACCACCCGGTGCAAGTTTTTCCCATTGGGCATGGAGGTCCATTCGAATCCGATAAAACTGGTGAATACCCCCGGAACGTTATGGGCGTCCGCCGCATCGATCTCGCGCTGCCACATCGTCTGTTGTAATTCCGGTTGGGCAGCCAGTGGATCATCGCGGGCACCTACTTTCTTCATCCAATTAAGATAGACCGCAGTCATTGCCTCGATGGTCCCTTTTGAGTAACCGTCATACATGAGTTGCCCCCATTCATTGGAGAGCAACTCAGGTGACGCTTCACCGAGAGCAATGGGCAGGCCCAAATTTTCGGCATGGTCGGCTATCACCATAAAATCCAGCGGGCGCTTGAGTTGCGCGGGAATACCCATGCTGGAGGTGACGGCATGGCCTTTGGCAAAACGGTAGGCTTCATCAGGCCCCAGGGTCGCACCGACTAGCCCCGCATCGGTTGAATAAGCAGTGTGGAGATGGGTATCGCCAAAAAAAACACGATCCGGATAGTCAACTCCCACAAAGGGTGAGTATGCCTCTGTGGCCTCTCCCAGAGGAAGCAACGACTGGGCATACACATTGGTGGCACCCAATAGCACGGCGGTAAGTAGCTGTAACACAGACCTGCGTTTCATATTTTCTCCTTTTTTGTTGCCTGTTAAATATAGGTCAACCGCAAAAAAAAACGCCTGATAGTCGCACAGCAAATTGAGCCCCACAAATCTGTTGGACTCGTCCCAGGCCGACCAAGTAATTGGGGTCGCCCAAGCCTGGTTTGTGTGGCGCCAACCCATGACCTCAAGTTAACTAGTCAGAATCTTCATTGTAAGTACCTTGTAGATAACCGCTCGACTCTCCTTGGCATGGGCTGATACTGAAAATCCCGCCAATAGGGTTAGAGTGATACAAAGCTTGTTAACGATTAGCAGTGCCTGTTTTTCACTTATCATATTTGAATTCTTGTTAGCCTCTGGAGTTGACTTAAATTTGAACCGCCATTGCTCTCTCAATTACTAGAAATATATGATAAAAATGAATACTTGGCTGCTGGCGCTTCACAGGTTTTACTAAACGCCTTCTAGTCTCGCAAAATACGCTTCTTAAAAATGACATCGAGATCAATCTATCGCCAATATCAACTACTCAAACTCAAAGTAGGCGACTTGAGCTCACGATAATAATTTTTCGAGACCAGATGCCCGCTCAACTAGCTTCAATCGCCTCAAAATTTGTCACTTAGAATGTCTTGCAATGCCTCTGGCTTGTGAATAGCCACTGAGCCATATTCAATGCCGATCTCCCCACGCTCAACCATTGCACGCATAACACGTGCCGCCGTTGCTCGAGAGATGTTTGCAGCCATCGCGATTTCTTGCTGCGTGGCCGTTACCCTGTTAAAAGCCGGTGTTGTTGGATGCGAAAGGCGATTGCCAGAAAATCGAAGAAGGATAGCGGCCACTCGTTTCTGCACTTTCGACAGCATCAGATCGTCCCCTGCACCGATAGCGAGCAATTGGTGATCAACTGCCAGCATTGAAATACACCTCCACGCGTCAGGGTAGTGATCTGTCAGCTTCAAAAAATCAATTTTTCTTATGACCATCAGACACAGGTCAGTCGCAGCGAAAGCCTCTAATGTGCGAGGGATACCCTTGATTAACTCCGCCTCTCCAAACCAAAAGCCAGGACCGGCGATATGAAGAAGCCTTTGCTCTGCCTCGTTCATAATGCACATCTTTACCGCACCGTCAGCGATGCCGTATAGATCCTGTTCATTTGCCCCCAAACTAAAAACAATATCACCGGCAGAATATCTAGCGGTCCGTCCGATCGAGAGCAGTTTGTCTACAAAGGCTGTCGGAGTATCACTAAGCCAGCCCCGCACAAGCGCTTTAGAGTATGGCACGATGCGCAGCCAAATATTTTTTGAATTGACTCATTTGAGACAATCTAAAGCTGAAAAAAGGACTAAGATAATAGCAATTCGATCGGTGGTAGGGAAGTTGGGGTTCTCCAAAATTTCGACATACGGGGTTGTGGCCTGCGTGTCATGTAACCAATAACAGGGGCCGGCATTTGCGCTGAAGCTCTGACGTCACTGTTGAAAAAGATGCAAACAAGCGCAAGAAAAATGCAACCTACACTATTATTGGCTGTGCTTCTTGCCTCACTCGGCAACTCAATCGCTATTGCGGATTTGAAACCGGACGCACTTGACTGCAATCCCAAAAAGGCGGCTCGCAATGCTACCATCTGCGTGAGCGGTCGGTGTGATCCAGGGAAAGCAGCGAAGAATACCAAGGAGGATGCGGTGGGCAACGTTAAAGAAGCCGCAGATATAGATAAAAAACCACCTCGTGACGGTAAAAAGGACAACCAAATCCCGAAAATTGGGAAAAACTAGGTTTCACTGGCCGCCATAACCGCAGGAGTTGGGTCTTCACTCGCAATTCCACCATCTTAGAAAAGGGAGATAGCCATGCTGGTATTCCGTGATTGTTTTAGAGCCTTTAGAGTAATGCGGCGGTGTTTTCTGGTGCCTGCTTTCATCGTAGTTTTATCTTTCTTTACAGCAGCTTTGCAAGCGGCTAACCCGACCTATTCCCCGTATGTAAACCACAACTATCCGGACCAGGTTTTCTTTGGTGACACACATCATCACAGCGCCAACTCAGGCGATGCATTCATGGGTGGTGATCGCCTCAGCCCGGAGCAATCCTACCGGTTCGCGCGCGGCGAACAGGTTGTGTCTTCGAGCGGCCTGCCGCTCAAGTTGTCGCGCCCCATGGATTTTCTCGTGGTCTCCGATCACGCGGAAGGCCTGGGTGTAATGAGCGAACTCTATAACGGCAATCCGGCATTTATTAGTGATACCACTCTGAAACGCTGGAGCAAAGCCATGAAGACCGGGGGAAAAGCTGCGAGCGATGCCATGAATGAGCTTGTTTCAGCCCAGGCCCAGGGTACCCTCCCAAAGCCAATCACCGATCCGGCCATTTCCGGCCCGGTGATGAAGTCGGCCTGGCTCCAATATCTCGATACCGCCGATGCGTTTAATGAGCCGGGACAATTCACAGCGATGATTGGTTACGAATGGACCTCTGTACCGGGCGGTAATAATCTCCATCGCAACGTACTGTTTCGCGGCAACAAGGATCAGGCTGGGCAGGTAGTGCCCTTTTCCTCGTGGCAAAGTGAAGATCCGGAAAAGCTCTGGGATTGGATGGCTGCCTACGAACAGAAAACCGGCGGCAGGGTTCTTGCGATTCCTCACAATGGCAATCTCTCCAATGGCCGGATGTTTGAGACAGTTGATTTCGCCGGCAAACCGATTACGCGCGATTACGCCGAGCGCCGGGCCCGCTGGGAGGTACTGCAAGAAGTGATGCAAACGAAGGGCGCTAGCGAAACCCACCCGACCCTGTCACCCAATGATGAGTTCGCCGACTACGGCATTGCCGGTTGGGAATATGGCAACCTGACCCTGGAAGATCAGCCCGAAACGCCCGAGATGCGTCCTTATATGTACCTGCGCGGAGGGTTGATGCAGGGTTTGCTCCAAGAGAGTGAACTGGGTGTAAACCCGTTCAAGTTTGGCCTGATTGGCGGGACCGACGTCCACAACTCACTGACGTCTATTGAAGAGGATAATTTTTTCGGCAAGCACGTTGTGCAGGAGCCACGCCCCGGGCGCTGGGAGCATATCTCCAAGCAGGGTTTCGGCAAGACACGCTACACCTGGCAATATACAGCAGCCGGCTACGCCGCCGTGTGGGCTTCTGAGAATACACGTGAGGCGCTTTGGGATGCGATGGAGCGCAAGGAA
>CBDTVJ010000327.1:0-5236 GCA_965363655.1 uncultured Halieaceae bacterium
ATCCTCTTGGTTGTTTTGTTTTTTGTTCGCACCTTAAACTTAACAAATTCAAGAGGATTTTTTAATGCCTTTCGGAAATATTTCCTTATCTTTCAATGCGTTGTATATTTATGGATGGGCACTAGTTAACGACATTTGTAACTATGCAGTTCTTTGCCTTGTCGCCCAGTGTTACGAAGATGTCGCCCAATGTCATCACACACTGATCGGAAATACAGCAGAATACAGATCAGCGATAAATCAAGGATAATGACTGGAGAATGAGTCGTAAGCCCATAACTGTTCGAGGAAAGAGCTACCCCAGTATGGCTGCAGCCTGCCATGTGTACGGCCTTCAACTTGCTACCGTTAGCGCCAGGATATGTAAGCTCGGCATGTCCGTGGATGATGCCTTTACTAAGCCCCTTGCTCGGAACAGGGGAAAGTCCCTTGTCGTCAATGGAGCGGAGTATCACTCAGTGGCCGCAGCCGCCGAGACTCACGGCCTGCCCCCATAGCCCTTTTATCTGTCTTATACTTGTCGATTGAGCCCTTGCTGACCCATAGGGAGCAAATTTGAAGCGACCTGGTTCAGGAATCTGGCTTGTGTAACATAGATCCTGGTAGCCGTGTTGGACATCCACCCCTGATACTCTTATTCTTTAAAGGGATTTTGAAGCTGTAGCCTTGTATTTACAGCAGGTCACAAGCATAAGAATGAACCTGACAATCAACCATCAGACTGACTGGTCGCCCGGGGGAAAGTAACATGGAAGGCGTTCCATTTGAGACCTATCTACTACCGGCCATTGTCGCAATGCTCGCCCTTGCCTGGGGCGCTGAAAAATTTGTGGATGGCGCCTCTTCCCTGTCATTCAACATGGGTATGTCACCACTGCTGGTCGGTATCCTGGTCATGGGTTTTGGCACATCTCTGCCTGAACTACTGGTATCGATCCAATCTTCCGCCAGCGGCAATTCCGGCTTATCCCTGGGTAACGCCTATGGGTCAAATATCATCAATATTGGCCTGATCCTGGGCCTGGCCGCACTGCTCAGTCCCGTTATCGTCCAAAAGCATGTCATGACACGGGAGCTTCCACTGCTACTTTTGGCCACCGTTGTGACGGCGTGGCTGATTATGGACTACGAGCTATCGGGCACAGACGGAATCATATTACTCGCGCTATTCCTCTTCGCACTGATTTATCTGGTGCAGGCTTCGATGCGGGATTCCCACCTGGCTGAGGGAACCAACTTTCAATCGAAGCTACAGGAGAACTCCGACTCCCTGTGGCAGAGCGCCGGGCAGCTCACCATTGGCCTCATAGTAATCGCCATTTGTTCGGCAGTTCTGGTTTGGATCGCCAAAGGAGTGGTATCGGACCTCGGCATCAGCCAGGTTGTGGTAGGTGTCGTGGTGCTTGCATTGGGTACCTCGCTCCCCGAACTGGCTGTCATCGTCGTGGCCGCGAAGCGCGGCGAACACGAGCTGGCCCTGGGCAACCTGATCGGTTCGAACCTGTTCAATACTCTGGCCGTCGCCGGTTTGGCCAGCGTTATCGCGCCCTACACCGTGGACCCGGAGCTGGTGACCAGGGATCTGCCCGTGATGTTCGTCTTTACCGCGGTATTGGCGGTGATGGCTTATGGCTGGGGCCGCCGCACGGGCGTGATCAATAAGGTGGAGGCGGTTGTTTTGATGCTCGCATTTGCAACTTATATAGCCTACCTGATTTACCAGACACCGATAGCCGCATAGCCACAGGCCCGGCAAGACGGGGCGGGGCCGGCAGTCGCTTTACCAGACTCCCTGTGCCTACAACGATTCAGTAACAGATTTTCCATACCGCGTGTGGGTTCTGGCAAGTTAAAAGTCAGGAACGAAACAATTCCGATCTATTCGCTTCAAGCAACCGCCCTACTCCATTAAGCAAACGCACTCATCCTGAGATCACGGTAGTGCTGAGCACGGATTAGATGTCTACCCAGGCTGAAGAGATTATGGACGGTAGCATGAGCATCCAAGAATCTCTGCGCCTGCTTCGCTGATTTAAACCTTCGCATCACCCGCTCCCGAACTCTGGTTGGCTCATGCGATTGCTCTGCCCGGTTAGCCGGAATCGGTGGCACTTGTATGTACTCATCGGCCAATTCTAGCAGTTATGGCCGGTCAACTTGTCAGTACCCCTATCCAAGGTTGAGGTCCTGCAGCCTAAAATCTAGTCTGAGGACTCCCGCTGCGCTAGTAGCGTGGGTGGGGATGGTTCTTTACATTGATACCCAGCCGAGATGGCGCGACTCCAGTGAATTCAGGCTCTCAAAAAGTCGTTGATATCAATACCCTACCGATGGAAGAAGCATTGTCGCGCCTGTTCCAGTTACCAGAGGCAGCTCGAAATTGGAATTCGCCAGGGACAGGCGGCCTGAATTGCGAATTCGCCAGGGACAGCTATCGCCCGACCCTTCTCAGGGATGTCGTCGTGAAATCGGAGGGTTTCATGCCTGTGTTAGAAATCGTCGCCTCTGATTTTTTATCGAGTCCGCCTCCGAACATTTCGTATCTGCCGGACTCAAGGTTCAGGTACATCATCCCGTTAACGATCCTGTACTGCGTGCAGTAGTCGTAATACGTATAGAACTCCGACATTCTCCAGAGGTTACCGCGCTTGTCGTAGTTGTCGCTCACCATCCCGTACCAGCTGTCTTCGTCGGCATAGATGACCCGCTTGCTGTACGGATGATCGGTGTCTTCCTTAGCGGTACCTTCCACCACCCAGACTCTTCGCAGCTCGTAGCGCAGCGACTCGGAATTAATGTCGCCGGCAAGACATTCTTCTTTATCCGGCGTACCTACCTTCCACATATCGTAGTTATTGGCGGGGACATACAGCTCCCTCTTGCCGAGAAGTTTCCAGTTCCAGTCGTTGATGCGTCCGCGAAAGAAAGCTCCCATTTCGTCCATAGTCGACTCACCGTCGAGCTGAGCCCCATAGTCCAGCGTCGGTGCGCGACGGACCCGGCGCAATGATGGGAGGTACAGCCAGGTGTCGTCCGGACGATCGTCCGTATACTGGTGAATCAGCACGCCTCCGCCTGCTTTGTCAGCTGGATAGGTATACAGGCTGATGATCTTTGTGGCCACATTGTCAGGGTTTGGCAGTTCGCTGAGCAATCGATTCTCGTCTAAATTGATGGCCCTGGTATACTGGGTTTCTTTTCTGATCCGGCCCGAGGGACTGACGAGCCGTCGAGTATCGGATGTATAGGCATCCTCACCGCTAAAAAACCGTTTTATGTTCCAGGCGGCCTGAAGCCCATTTTCGGGAATAGGGAAAGCAACGGCGCCATTGTACCCTTGTAGTTCGTTCTCGCTATTGAGCTCGCAGGTTTTCTGATTCATATCAATAGCATCGTAAACTTCTTCGGGAAATTCAAAATGGCGATGGGTGGGATAGACATTCAGGTAAAAATTCTTGTTTCTTTTTATGCGGGCAATCTGACCAGGTGAAAGGCGGCTCTCATATTCTGCGACATTGGTATGGTCAATGCGATACAGCGGCTTTTCTTCGTTGTAGGGGCTGGTCAGGTAATCGCCCGGCTCATAATCTGTCGGACAGGCCAACCCCTTTTTACCCGTGTAGGCTGTTATTTCCCCGGTAGCATTGGGGCCAGGGTCGCTGCCGGGCATTATCGCTTCGCCACTAAAAACCGGAAGAGACCCAATACATAAAAGAAAACCGGCACCCATTATTCTAACGATTAAGCTTTTCATTGTTCACCTCCGTCCGTTGGGACTAATAATTCCAGTACGCTCATGTCTCCTGCGATTTTCAGCACATTGGAGATCACCAGTTTTGCGAACACAAATTCGTCCGCCTTGCCCCGGGCCATTTGAAACATAAGCTGGTTAAAGTCAGTCGCCTTCATGGCAATAATAAGATCAACCTGATTTGTGTCCCCCTCGGTCACCTCGACCTTTTCTTTGGACAACATGAGATTGTAATAGCCACCCCCCTTACCAGCCAGTTCAAAGCGAAGCACTGCCGGCTTATCCAGGGAAATTTTTCCGGGGTCAATCTGTTTCGCCATCCCCTGGATAATCCAGCCACTGGGGAACACAGGCTCCCATATCACCAACGCCAACACTGTCACCAGGGCGAAGACAACGAGAGCATAGATTACTTTTGGCATTGAAATTCTCATAGTGATTTACATAAAGTACCAGGTGATACCCAAGGACAGCGCATCTCTGTCAGGTATCCCACCCGGGTAATCGTTTAATCCTGCCTTTTTCGGATTCCCGAGTTTGATGTCGTAGCCAAGCATGAGTTCGAGATTGTTGCCAATTCTAGCCTTCAGCGTGTTCCCGATACTGTGGAAACTGTTTTCTTCGCTATGCAGGGCACCGGTTAAGGAAGTGGTCCAGTTAAAGGTTGTATTGTCAACCATATCCGAGCTGGAAAAATCAAAGCTTGCCAGGTAGTAAGCGGTATGTTCGGGAACGTTAAAGGCCTGGGGGCCCTGGGGGCCATCGCCATCCAGGTCGTCATGATCCAAATTGATCCCGCCGTACACTTCGATCAAGGGAGTAAAGGTGACAGTAAAGGGCATGGCCGGAAAAAAGTCAGAGTTGATCTTCATTCCACCAACACCCCAGTTAAGAGTGCGCACGTCTTCAAACCCGCCAATGGGTGCTCCCCCAAAACCCCCCTCCAGAGCAATCTGTGCTGCTTGATTGGGACGATAGCTAAACTCGCCATAAACCTGCCATTCCTTGACGACTCGGGAGAGCGTAAAGCCGTACATATCAATTTCTTCATAGGTCATCTGATCTAGGTCCAGATCCAGCATTGGGAAGGCGTTCAAATAATGCGCGTAATAAAGCCCAAGCTCCAGGTTACCAAAGGACGGGAAAACCGTTTTGATAGCGCCGCCGTATTGCTCCTGATCTTTGGCAGATTGCGGCCTTTTATCTTCCAGCGCAGTTGGCCCACCGTAGCCCAACTGATCCACAAAGCTAGCAAATGTGCCGACAACAGGCACGATGATCCTGGGGTCGAAATCCCGGGAGTAAACGGCTTCCACCGACAGGTTCTCACTCACCTCCACAATCATCCATGCCGACGTTGCCGGCACTTTATAATCGCGAATCGTATAGCCAGCAGCACCAACCTTGGTACCATCGTACATATTCATGACATTGACACCCGGGGCAAATACGGGCGCAGCCAATTCCCCCCATTCGACAATCTGT
>CBDTVJ010000328.1:0-5220 GCA_965363655.1 uncultured Halieaceae bacterium
AAAGGCCAGAACGATATCGTCTTGACCAACGGTGAGGTACATTGCAATGCAGAGTACAAAAGTTAAAATTTGGCTGTATCTAAACAGTTTGATTTTGCTGTAAAACTTAGTAATCCAAGTACTTGCTATCATTGCCAAGATAGAGGCGGTAACACCAGTTGCTAAGAATGGTGAGATTAATGCATCTCCGCCATTCAAATAGTACTTAGCGTAGTAAGCCCCCACAGAGCCTCTTATTACAATTCCACACATCAACAAAACTAAAGCAGCACACAAGAGAAGCCACTGATCATTCCTCAATAGCAATTTGGCCTGCTCTTTCAATTTCGTTTTTTCAATTACAGGTTTTATTCGTTCTTTTGTAGTGAAAAAGCAAACCAGAAATAACACTGACCCTAGAATCCCCATCAGCCCCATAGCAGGTTGATAACCATCTTGCATATTCCCATCGCCTAAATATAGAGCTAAAGCGGGAACAACTATGGTCACAAGGAATGCGGCTACTTTTACAAGAACAAAACGGTAACCGTTAGCACTTAATCGTTCTGCTGGGTCATCTGTAATAACACCAATTAATGAAATATATGGAATTGTTACAATAGTAAAGATTAAGGTAAGTAGAATATAACTAAAGTAAGCCCAAGCTAATTTATACGTATAAGCAAGGTCTGGAGTGATAAACGCAAGATAAACAGCCACACCGAAAGGTATGGCAAACCACAACATAAATGGTCTGTAGTGACCATGCTTACTATTACACCTATCTGTGATCATTCCCATCACTGGGTCTGAAACCGCATCGATCAAACGCACTACCATAAACAAAATGCCCATATCTACAGGATCTAATCCATAAATATCAGTATAAAAATATGCAATGATAAGTTGCATTGTAATCATGACAATATTAACTGCCATATCACCTGCACCAAACCCTATTTTCTCTCTAACACTAAGTTTCATCACACTCATAAAGATAATCTTTTTACGTTTTAAGAAGTTGGATTTTTATTTAGAATATGATTAGATATCGTCCACTTCTAACTGTAAAGGTATATTAATATATCTTTTGCTTTGCCGCAGTATGGGCGGGGATGCCCACGCGATACGTAGCTTTAGATACTAGTAGTCGCAAGGTAGTGGAGGTTCAAGTCCTCTGCTGGGCACCAATCAAAAAAAACAGTTCAGCTCAACACAGAGAAGTCATACTGAGTCTGGGTTCTACTCGCTGAGCAAAACATTACCAAGCACGTTTTATGTCGACGAAATGTTTCGAATATTCAAATCAACAGGCATTACAAGTAACAAGAAAGATAGGCAATCAGATAGTGCTAAATTTCGCTTCGTACAGTTGCCCTCATTACAGAAAACGAATCTGATTTTTGTTTTCCCTATGCCAAGAACATCCATGAACGCACAGAAATGGCAAAATGACTAATAAGTGCGTTAAATAGATGACATTTCTGCTGGTCTGCCGCAATGTAGAAGCATTACCGGGCCCACTCTCTTAGTACGAGTTGTGAACCAAAAAGCATTGTGAAAAAACTAGTCAGGACAAGAGATATGCGTCGATACTTTCCAACCCTCCTGTATTTACCGGTCGCGGTCGCTGTGGTGGCCGCCGTCCTATACTACGGCAGCCAGTCACGTATTCCACAGGTGCCTGTCGTTGTCGTTGAGCGCGGTCCGGCGGAACGTGTGTTGTCGATTGTGGGTCGGGTCACGCCGAAACAGGAGGTCAGCGTGCGCGCTGAGCAACCTGGGCAAATCATCGAGCTGTTAAAAGACGAGAATGAACATGTCATTGCCGGTGAGGTTATCGCCAGAGTTGCCGCTGAAGAAGAGATAGCCATACTGAGCGCTAGCCGTGCTGATGCAACAGCACTGGCAGCTGAGCTGGCAAAAGCGCGCGGTCAATTGGAGCGGAATCAACAACTGGTGCAGAAGGGCTACGTTTCCACACAAAATCTCGATGATGCTCTGGCAGATGTCGATGCTCTGTCAGCGCGACTCGCCGCCACCCAGGCAGCCGCGCGGCAGGTGGAAGTTCGAGCGGAAAAATTTGTCATTCGGGCTCCCATCGATGGACTGATACTGGACAGGCCGGTCGATGTGGGCCAGGTAGTGTCCACCGAAACCAGCCTGTTTGACATTGGTTCTGTCGAATTGGAGGTTGAAGCAGAGGCGGACGAATACTACGCCGACGCTGTGCAGCTTGGCCAGATTGCTCGTATCAGCCCGGCTGGTTCGGCTGATATTTTTGACGCCGTGGTATCCGAAATCTCACCTCGTGTAGATCCTGCTACCGGGGGGCGTATCATTCGACTGGAGACCGAAGCCACCGCCGATAGTTTACTGCCCGGGCGGACCATCAACGTGAGTATTATTGTTGAGCAACTCGACGATGCTGTTTCAGTCCCACGCAGCGCCGTACGACTTCTTGGCGGCGGTTTTGAGGCTCTGGCAGTGGAACAAAATCGCATCCGCGTTATGCCGATCAAAATCCTCGATTGGCCCGGGGCGCGGGTAATTGTTACCGATGGTCTGCAGGGCGATGAGACGATTGTTGCTACTGCCACCTCGCTTGCCGGAGGTGATGATGTTCGCCTCTTGGATAGCACAAAATTGACGGCACCCTGAGGCAATGTACCAGTGGCAGGTAGCATGGCGATATTTGACCTCAAACGCACTCCAGACTGCGTTGCTGGTCGCTGGAGTCGCGCTTGGAGTCGTCGCATTCGTTTTTATTACCGCTCTTATCAACGGACTCGCCGTGCTGCTGACCGCGGAAACCACTGGCAGCATTGCTCATGTGACTCTTGATCCCCCGGTGCACATTGCTCCCGTGTTAACTGGCCAGGATGATTACGCAGCAACACCTGTTTCGACAGCCCAACGGCGCCAGATTCGCGACTGGCAAAACCTGGTAAGCATGATCGAGAAGACCCCCGGAGTCATAGCGGTTCGTCCGGAAATCGACGGTAACGCCTTTCTAGTCCGCGGCGAAGCGGTGGCGCCCGTGGTAGTGAAGGGAATCGAGCCGGAAAAGCTCTCTGTCGTTGCACCGATAGCTCGCAACCTGGTGCGTGGCAGCGCTGACCTGTCAGCAGGCAGCTTGTTGATCGGCATCAATCTGGCGGACGAACTCGGTCTCAACGTCGGCCAACCGGTAATCCTTCGCACCGATCGTGACCGACAACGTCTGGTAACCGTTCGCGGCATTTTCGAAACCGGTATAGCCAGCGTTGACGAGAGAATCGCCTACCTCAATATGCGCTCGGCGCGACCGCTGTTCGACCTGCCCGATGGTGTAAGTCAGCTATCTATCAAACTGTCAGATCCCACTGATGCACCCTTGATAGCGCGTGCCCTGGAATCCCAAACCTCACTGCGCGCCCGTTCCTGGCAGGAGGAGAATCGTAACCTGGAGGGGGCGTTGGATGCTCAGGGCCGCACTGGTACGCTCATTCAACTGTTTGCGATGATCTCAATCATTATTGGCGTAGCGAGTGCGCTGCTGCTGTCCACCTATCGGCGACGCAGCGAAATTGGAATCATGCGTTCTTTTGGAATATCCCGCCGGTTCGTGGCCAGCGTATTCGTTTTACAGGGTCTTCTTGTTGGGCTCGTTGGCGGGCTGGTTGGCGCTCTGTCAGGTTACGGACTGTGCCTATGGCTGTTTTCAATTAAACAGGCCGATGGCAGTCCCCTTTTACCTATTGCCCCTGAGCAGGGTGGGTACGTGCTGGTGCTCACTTTGACCACACTTGGCGCAGTGTTCGCAGCTGTTTTACCCGCACGCGCGGCCGCTAACGTTGATCCTCTTGAGGCCATCCAGCAGTGACTGCAATACTGGATGTTCAGGACATCACTAAAACCTTTCGCGATCGGGAGGTCGAAACCGAGGTACTTAAGGGCATTAGTTTCAAGCTCCAGGCGGGAGAATTAGTTGCCATGTTGGGTCCTTCAGGTTCCGGCAAGAGCACCCTTCTTTCCATCGTCGGGCTATTGCTGGGCGCTAGTTCAGGCAACATGTCACTGCTCAATCAGAACGTGACCCGCTTGAAAGAAAACCAGCGGTCGCAATTTCGCAACCGTCACCTGGGGTTCGTATTTCAGGCTCACCACTTACTGCCAGACTTTACCGCGCGAGAAAACGTTGCCTTTCCCGCCGCCGCACCTATAAACCGTTTAAGCAATGCCATGCGCGAACGCGCCGGAGAATTGTTGGAGCGTGTAGGCTTGGCCGACCGTGTCGATTACCGATCAACGCAGCTGTCGGGTGGCCAGAAACAACGGGTCGCGATTGCCAGAGCTCTAATGAATAAGCCTGAGTTGGTACTGGCGGACGAACCCACCGGTAACCTTGACCGCGAAACAGCCTTTCAGGTGATGGAGCAGATGAAGGTCATCAATCGCGAAGAGCGAACCACTTTTCTGATTTCCACTCACGATCCTGAGATTGCCGCACGCTGCGACTATCGCATCCAGCTCCTGGATGGGCGAATCGACCGTATCGATTAGTCAAAAGGCTACGCACAAGTCCCATCACACGCTATTGAGCGAGTACGAAGTCAGCCAGTATTCTTGCCTGCGCATCCGTCAGTTTAGGAAAGGGTGGCATTGGTATCTCACCCCATTTTCCAGTGCCACCTTGACGAATGCTGTCAATCAATTTGTCCTGCGCCTGATCATCGCCTGCATAACGAGCGACTACCTCTTGAAATGCAGGGCCGACCACTTTTCTATCAATCGCGTGACAGCTAAGGCAAATATTAGACGCCAGTAAAGCCTGAACGTCCTCAGCGGCGGCCTCCTCTCGAACAGGTACTGTGGAAGCAGCGATCACATCCTCGTCAGTCTCACTGGCGGAACCATACGATACCGCCAAGTATGCACCGATGCTCTTTATGTCGGACTCGCTGAGTGGCGCACCGTAAGAATGGTGCATTTTGGCAACCTCTCCAGTCCACTGTTCAAGGTCCATTCCCGGTGGCTGATACTGAATATAGTCGGCCGAATGGCAAATCGTGCATTTCTGCTCTGCGAGTTGTCGACCCGCCAACGTTGAGTCGCGAAGTACAGCGTCCTCGACGGGTAGCACGATCTCAACTACGTTTGACATTGGAGTCTCGTCGGTCAGCGCCGCAGGCCCTGGGCCCTGATCAGTCTTGCTTGTACAAGACGCCATACTGGCCGCCACGACAAGAACGCCCAAAA
>CBDTVJ010000329.1:0-5207 GCA_965363655.1 uncultured Halieaceae bacterium
GAGCGCAAGCGCCAGATGCATGCACTGCAGGCGCTGGGTGAATCCCTGTTGTCACTGAACGATAAGCAACTGGCCCAGCTTCAAATTGAGGACGAGCAATTGCTACTCGCAATCCAGGAGTGCCGCCTGATCAGCAGCAATAGCGCGCGTAAACGACATTTGCAGCTCATTGGCAAGCTCATGCGCAACATCGATCCCGCACCTCTGGAAAAGGCTTTATCAGCCATGCACCAGGGACAGCGTGAAAGCACGACTGTGTTTCATGAACTGGAACAATTGCGCGAGGATATACTGGCAGCGGGAGCAGCAGGGGTAGAACTGGCCATTGCCCGATGGCCCGATGCGGACAGGCAACAGCTGCGGCAACTGGTGTTACAGCACCAGCGAGAAATGGATCGCAACAAACCACCCGCAGCCAGCCGCAAGTTATTCCGCTACCTGAGGGAATTGCAGGAAGTCTATGGGGATGCCGGCTCCGGCTGAATCGATGCCGGTGGATTTACCAGTACTGGCTGCGCAAGGTCAGGCAGGGTAGCTGGCGCTTTATCCCCACCCATACTGTCTTCAGTGGACGGCCCCTCCTCCACAATAGCATCAGAGGATGCTGACCCGTTTTCAACAGCACGCTCTGTAACCCCGGTATTCTTGACGCTGGCGGTGTTGTCGAAGATGCGGTCAAAGCTTACCTGGGGGTCATTCCATGAGCCACCGATACTGTAGATGGCACTGGACAGGCGATTCATTTGCTTGTCAAAAACCTTACTGACGATAAACACCCCCGCAGCGACCGGCAAACTGGCAGCCGCCAGCGCAGCGATCCACGGCAGGTTTTTGGCCACCGGCAGGGTCGCCACCAATTCCCCATTCAAACTTTTGGCCTCAACATCCGACACACCGCTGAACTGAAAACTGGAACCGCCCTGCACATCCATTCTAGTCACCTCGATAGTGCCCTGATGCAGGTAAACTTCACCCTCAACACTGTCAAAAGGGATGCCTGATTCGAACATATGGGAGAGACTGAGGCGCCTCACGATATCGGCGAGATTAAGAATACTGACCACGCGCAAGGCGCCAGCCGCACCTGAGGGCGCCTCCAGAAAACTACCTGATCCGATATCGACCTGGATATCGCCCTGCGCCTCCAGCAATGAAAAATTCTGCGGCGCTGCGGGCCAGCGTAAATCTATATCCAGATTCCCGTCGCGGGTCTCCACAATGCGCTCGTAATCAAAATACTGCAGGGTGTCACCCAGGTCCTCGAAGGACAGTCCAGCTTTTACTTCGGTATATCCCTCCAACTGGTCCCATAGGAGCCGGCCGGGCGCTTCATCACTGAAATTGAGCCGGGCAAGCTCGCCGGAGATGTGCTCCGCCATTAGCACGCCATCGGCACTGTGCAAATCAAATTCCAGGGCACCCAGGCGTTGCTCGCCCTGCAAAATACTTTCCAGGCTGACATGTATTGGCGGCAACTCCAGGGAGGACTCTTCGCCGTTGCCCGACAGCGCAAACTCAGGCAGGCCGGCAAGATCGAGGCGCTGTATCTTCAATTGTGAGATACCACCGTCCCTGGGCAGGGACAATTCCCCCAGTCCCCATTCAGTATCGGCGGACATTTTCCACAGCACTGCATCCAGTGCCACGCTGAACAGGACATCCTGGACATGCTGACCAAATATGACCAGCTTTTCCGCGCGCAGGTCTTCTACCACCACCCGCAGCGGCCAGGCTGATGTGGTTTGCGGGTCGGTATCTGCTGCCTCTTCTGTTCCGTCGGGGCGCTGATCAGCGACTACTGGCGTCGCCATTACCCCGGACGGAGACTCCGCTTCCGTCTCAATCTCCACCAGGTAATCGGTAACAAAGCTAATCCACTCGTCTACTTGCGCCAGCGGTGCATGCCCGCCAACGTGAAACACGCCGCCTTGCAGAGCAGCAGGCGGAGCGTTGATGCCCAGGGCTCCCGCTCGGAGGTCCCCCTCCCCTATATCCAGCCTGAGTTCAAGCTCTTCACCCAGCGCCAGGGAAAGGGGCCCACGCCCGGCAGACAACGGCATCTCCAGTAAGAATGGGATCGCCTCCTGCGCCGGCTTTTTCCAGGGAGCGGGAAGATCCAGAGCCACTCCTTCCAATGTGCTGCTCACCGTCAGCAGGACCGGCTCACCGGGTGTAATACGCAAACCCACATCCGCTGCGGACTGACCACTGACAAAAGCCAGTGGCTTCAACTCCAGCCAGCGGCGAATATCAGTCATGTCCACCTGGCTGGCGAGCGCAATATCCACGACAGAAGTCCCGGCATCGTAGTTGTCGGCCAGGTGCCGCTGCGCCACGCTGGCACTCAAAGGCTGCTCCCACAGTTCGGCGGTCAGTGAGCTGGTCCTGAATCCCAGTTCGGTGCTGTAATCAAACTCACCATTCACTCGTTGCACCGGCAGATTGCCAGGCACGATTGTCATGTCCACCTCATGCCAACGGGTCGCCACTTCCACCCGGGGCGGCACCGAACTGTCGGACAGGTCAAGTTTCAGTTTGAGATCGGTTTCAAGATCGCCGGTCATTGTCCAGGCGCCAAACGCATTGCCCACCATGTCGGCCAGGGGCGACTCATTGAGCACCCGCAGGCCATCTGCTGCAGGACCCTTCAGGTCTCCGTCGAGGGTGAGGATAATATGTTTTTTCCTGTTTAGCCTGGTCTCGACAGAGAGGCTCTCCACCTTTGATTCGAAGAGGCTGGCCTGCTCAGCCCACACACTAACCGCGCTGTCGTCAATGAGCACGACGCCACTGACTACGGTCACAGGGGGCCACCGGGGATGGAAGTCCAGGATGGTATCATCGACATTGAAGGCCAACTGAACAGTCCGCGCAGGCGCCAGGTGTTTCCTGAGACTGCCGCGCCACAGGAAAGCACCTTCGTCAATCATGCCCTCTCCTATGCTGGCGGCGAGCCAGTCCAGCAGGGCGGGGTTTAACAGATAGGGAATGTATTTTTCGCGATAGACGGCATTCATATCGTCCAGCCCGACCAACAGGTCCAATTCAACCCCAATTTCACTTTCAACCAGTGGAATATCGAGGCCGAAAACAAGCTTCGCGATGCCCTCTTCGCCGCGGGCGGTTACCAGTCCGCTGGATATCCCGAACCGCTGGGCATCCCATTCCAGATTCAAGGTGCCGTGTAGCTCCTCAAAATCCAGTGGCTGGTGATAGATGCCTGGAAAATCCATGCTTACCATTTGACTGTCCAGGACCACGAGGCCGCCGCCGGGTGCTAGCCGGATATAACCGCTGGCGGAGGTCACCGCCGGGGCACCTTTGTAGTAATCCACGTACAGCTGTTCGAAGCTGGCCGCCAGTTCCCAGTCAGTGCGCGGCTTTTCAACATCCCCGAGGCTGAACTGCAGTGAGGACAAATACCCCCTGGGTCGCAGCGCAGCGAGGACATCGCGCAGCCTCTGGGGCACCGCCTCCATATCTTTAACAAGGTCATTGAGAGGGTCCAGCAGCACATCGCCCGCACGCAGGCGTAGCGCGCCTCCCCAGACATCAAGCTGCACCCGGGGGAGAGTGAATACGGCGTCGTCATTAGCCACTTCGAGGTCAGCGGCATACACCGTCCAGTGATTCTTGCGTTCCAGCAATTGGGCCTCCAGCGTCACGCGCTCCAGGGGCAATTGCAGGGATGAATCCTGTGACGCGATCAACAGGTCACGAGCCTCCACGCGAACTTCTATGGAGGGAACGCCTTTATTCCAGGACAGCCACAGCTCCAGATCAAGTGCACCATCGGCCCAGTAAGACCGAAAATTGTCAGGCATCATATCCTTGATCGCCCCCAGGTCCGGGGTATGTAGATCTACATAGACATCGCCGCTAAAAACCTCCGGGCGCAGCGGGTCACCGACCCCATCGGCAAGAATAGAGATATCCATACCGCGCGTAGAAACCAACTCGGCCTCCAACCGCCGACGACTGCCTTCCCGCGACAACAGCAGGTTGACATCCAGTTCCCTCACTTCACCATTGGGCAGGGTCAATTTCAGCAGGTTATTGCGCAATGCGATCAACTCGACATTCGGCAGGAACTCCTGCAGCCACTTCCCGATCTTGCCACCACCGCTACCGAAACCGGTAAAACGCAGCTTGCCCTCGCTGGACAATTCTCCTCTCAAGCTCAAGTCGTTGAGCGCGATGCGTGTCATCTGCAGCGATCGGGTACGCAGGGTGTTCAGCACATCCACACCGAGGCGACCCTCGGTCAACTCCAGCGGCGCATCCAAACTGCCAGGCACACTAAGGCGCAGCCCTGTCAGTACGAGCACCGGCGTAAAGGAGTGCCACTCTCCACTGACCTGCTGCGCTTCGATAATAAAGGGGACGCGATAGTTCAACTCCCGCAGGACAGCGGTCTTGTAGGCACCGAGGTTGGCAGTGACCAGCCGGCCCACACTGACATAAATCGCCAGCACCACCATCAGGGCTACTATGCCTATCCAGAGTGCGCTGCTTAACCTATGGAAAAATGAATTCTCCAAAAAATAGATCCCGCAAGTGATGATCGCCGGATAACAGCGCCGGTCCCGGCGCCGAAATCAATTAGTGCCCTATAGTTTAAAGCAGAATAATATCGAAGTGTTCCTGACTGTAGTTAGGCTCCGCCCGGAAGCTGATAGTTTTTCCAATGAATTCTTCCAGATCCGATAGATTGGCAGATTCCTCATCCAACAGCCGGTCCACCACAGACTGTGCAGCCAGCACCATCAGCGTATCATTTTCATAGGCGCGGGCATCGCGCATGATCTCCCGGAAGATTTCATAACAAACGGTTTCCGCGGTCTTCAATACACCGCGTCCCTGGCAAACGGGACACTCCTCGCACAGCATGCGTTCCAGGCTCTCCCGGGTACGCTTGCGTGTCATTTCGACCAGTCCCAGTTCGGACACCCCGGTAATCTGGTTACGCGCAGGGTCACGTTGCATGGCTTTTTCCAGGGTGCGATGTACCTGTCGCCGGTGTTCAGCATCCGCCATATCAATAAAATCGATGATAATGATGCCGCCCAGGTTGCGCACCCGCAATTGGCGGGCCAGGGCGGATACAGCCTCCAGGTTGGTCTTGAGTATTGTCTCTGCCTGGTTACTACGACCCACGAATGAACCTGTATTGACATCTATCGTTGTCATGGCCTCGGTCTGGTCTA